>CAYHHR010000001.1:0-26099 GCA_964356495.1 uncultured Gammaproteobacteria bacterium
CCACAATTACTGCCGTTTCCAAATTGGTCGCGACAAACTCGACTTTGTTATCATTAACTCGAATCAAAATATTATTTAAAATTGGTAAATTTATATTTTTTCCGGTAATACCACTCACCAACGATAGAGCTCCGGATAAATTTTCTTTAGTGCATGAAATTTTCATAGGGTGGGGTTGTTTATTAGTATCGTATATATTATATATAAATAAGTAATAGTAATAATAAGGGGTGTGGACGAAGTGGATAAGTGGAAAAAGTGGCTAAGACTTCGAAAATTTGGTGTTTGAAATTTTGCGTCTTCGGTGGAAAGTTATTGCGTTGATCGTGGACAAGATTATTTTTTATTTTGCTGTCTGTGGATAAGGAGAATTTTCTGCGCGCTCTCGGTGGAGAAAAAATGACTTATTAGTTTATTGTTAACCGGGTTATAAACAATTTTGTTAACAATTAATCATAGTTATCAACAGAAAATTAAATATTATTCACATAAAAACGTTGGCGGAGTAAATCAATATCCTGTTTTAATTTTAAATCATTTTCTATTTCAAGCCGAACTTTTTCATGAGCATGCATCGCGGTGGTGTGATCACGGCCGCCCAATTCTTCGCCAATGGACGGGTATGACATTTTTAATTCCTCACGCATCAAATACATAATCACTTGCCGTGGCGTGGAGATTTTTTTCTCGCGGTTTTTGCTGATTAATTCTTCGCGATCAAGCGAATAAAATTGGCAGACGATGTCCATTAATTGCCGAGGAGTGAGCGAACGGCGCGAGGAAAAGTTGTTGACGTTGGTAATTAACAATTTGACTGATTCGATCGTTGGAGGAATGTTTTTAAGCTGATGGAAAACGATAATTTTATTCAAAGCGCCTTCAAGCTCGCGAATATTGCTTTGGATGTTAGTGGAAATCATTTCAAGAATCTTTATCGGCAACGGGTAGTTCTTTTCTTGGCACTTCTTCTCAAGAATAGCGGTTCGAGTTTCGAAATCCGGCGCGGAAACATCAGCGATCATCCCCCACTCAAAACGTGATTTTAAGCGGTCTTCTAAGGCAGGAATAGCCTTTGGCGGCCGGTCGGAAGTGATGATTACCTGTTTGTTTTGCTGGTGGAGTTCATTAAAAGTATGAAAAAAGGACTCTTGGGTTCGATCCTTGCCGGCGATGAACTGAATATCGTCGATTAACAAAAGGTCGATATGCCGATAACGATTTTGGAAGTCTTTGGCGGCGCCTTCTTTGATCGAAGAGATGAAATCATTGGAAAACTTCTCGGCGCTTACATACATGATGTTCAGACGAGGATTTTTTTTAAATAGGGCGTTGCCAACCGCTTGGATCAGGTGGGTTTTACCGAGTCCGACTCCCCCGTAGATAAATAAAGGGTTGTAAGCCTCGCCGGGACGCGCCGTGACGGCCTGGGCGGCGGCGTAAGCAAGTTCACTGCCTTTACCAACCACAAAGCTTTCGAAGGTGTATTTTGGATTAACTGTGAAGCCTCCATTGGACGGAGGTAAAGGGGCGGGGAAGCTGGGGGGCTGAACCTCAACCGGCGGAGCATCAATACTAGCAACAGGACTGTTTTGCGCGACCGGCGCCGGCTGATCGAGATTTTTAATGTTGTCGATTTTGTAGTCTAATTTTTTGATGGCCTTGGCGGCGATCCTTTCCAGGGATTTGACGATTTGCTGATGGTATTTTTTTTCCAACCAGGCTTTCGTAAAGGTGTTTGGAACGCAGATTAGCACCTGCCCCTGGTCAAAGGAAATGATGCCGGTATTTTTAAACCAAGTAATAAAGTTTGCTTTGGAAATAGAAAGCTCAAGTTCAGCCAGAACTGCCTGCCAGGTTTCATGGTTCGTCATAGTGAAAAAATGTCATCTCAAAGGAGATGTTCGTGATTAAATTGCAGTCAGTTGTAGCAGTATAACATTCATCCGATTAGTTTAAAACTGCGTAAACTTTGGTAAAAGTGGATAAATTGTGCATAATTCAGCGAAAAAAGTGGATAACATTTTCTTGACAAGACCCCTGTCCAGGTCAACGAGTGAACTACCTCTCTCCAGCTCTCTCCTCTGTGGAGGCAGAGAGGGACGTTGAACCCTCGCCTCCACAGAGGAGAGGGCAGGGAGAGGTCTTGATCGCCTTGACTTTTTACCGGCTTTCAGATAGAATATACACACTTTATTCATCTTCTGAAGTTATGTCAACTAAAAGAACCTACCAACCGAAGAAACGCAAGCGCGCCAGATCGCATGGTTTTATGCAGAGAATGGCCACTGTAGGTGGTCGAACTGTTTTAAGCAGACGCCGCGCCAAGGGTCGCAAGAAGCTAACCGTTTCCGATGAAATTACCGGAAAACTCCGACGCTTCAAGAGTTAAGAAAATAAGGACCCTCTAGCGAGGGTCTTTTTAATACGGTATACTTGTCCTAAGTATGATACCAACTGAAAATCGTTTAACTAAAAAAAGGGACTTTGATCTCATCGTTTCACATGGTCGCTGGGTGTCAGCGCCGGATTTGAGTTTGAAAGTGCTGAATTTGGCAGAAAATCGCAATCTATTTCCAAAAAAAGAAGTTCCTGATAAGTTCGAGAAACAGCTGAAGATAGCGTTTTCGGTGGGGCTGAAATTTTCCAAAAAAGCAGTCGAGCGTAACCGTCTGCGCCGCCAAATTCAGGAAGTCGTTCGTCTTCATCTAAAAAATGGCGACCTTAAGAATGGTTTTTATCTTCTTTTCACCGCCCAACCCGGCATGAAAAATTATAATTATGCTAAGATAAGCGAAAAAGTCAAATTATTATTTGGGCAAGGAAAATTATTATGTCAAAAAACAAATATATAAATTTCCTCTTATTCTTGCCAAGAATGCCAATCTTATTTTTGATTAAAATTTATCAAAAGACTATTTCACCTGATCATGGCCCCCTAAAAAGACTGTTTGCGCCGGGAGTGTGCCGTTTTTATCCAACTTGCAGTCAGTATGGCCATGAAATTATAAAAAAAAGAGGGCTTTTTGTTGGGGCTCCTTTGGCTGTTTGGAGAATTTTACGGTGTAATCCGTGGTCGAAGGGTGGAATCGATTTTGTAAAATAATGCGACGAGACCTCTCTCCGACTCTCTCCTCTGCGGAGGAGAGAGAGGCGCGACCCTCGCCTCCGCAGAGGAGAGGGCAGGGAGAGGTCTCGCAATTACCGTCCAATTTCTATCACCTTATTTTTACTCGTCCGACCACGGACGATTTTTATTTTATCTTTTGGAACACTAAAATAAAGGCTGAGAAGATCGATTAGCGCTTCATTCGCTTTATTGTCTACCGGCGCGGAAGTTAATTTTACTTTCAGAGTTCCGTCAGCCATGAGGCCCACAATTTCATTTCGAGAAGAGCGGGGGAGAACCCGGCATTTAAATTTGTTCATTTAGTTCCCGTCTAAAGTTTTTCATAATTTTCAAATCCTCGACGATTTTATTATGTTCAGTTTCAATAATATAATCAATGTCACGGCTCCGCATTAAATTTAAAATTGATCGAAAACCCTCTAGGCCGATCTTCCCATCACCCAGATGTTCGTGGCGATCTTTTTTTCCGCCCAGTTCAATCATTGAGTCATTGCAATGAAAAAGTTTCAGGCGAGACAGGCCGATGACGTCATCAAATTTTTTAAAAGTTTCTTTTACCGCTTCAGACGTTCGGAGATCGTAGCCACTAGCGAAAGCGTGTTGAGTGTCAAAGCAGACGCCAAGGTCGTATTTTTTGAGATCGGGGTGGTTGATAATGTCCGCAATTTTTTCAAAACTCGAACCAATGATATCGCCGGCGCCGGCGGAAATTTCAATCAAAAATTTTGTAGTACCGGTGTAGCCATTTAGGACTTTTTCTAGCCCCTCAATCACTTTTGTGAAACCTTCTTTTTCACCGAGGTCCTTGTAGCTGCCGAGGTGCGCCATCAGACATTTTGCGTCAAGAAGGCTAGCCCGTTCGAGGTCCTCACGTATGATATTGATTGAACCATAGCGGACGCGGTTGTTGGCGGAGGCAAAATTTATGATGTAGGGCGCGTGGACGTACCAGCTCGGAATGCCGAGAAGTTTGCAGTTTTGCTTGAACACTAAAGTGGTATCTCGCGTGATGGGCGGAGTCGGTCCACCTTGCGGGGAACGGGTAAAAAATTGAAAAACCTCCGCGCCGATTTTGGCAGAGTTGAGCGGAGCGTTGAATATCCCGCCGGCTATAGAAACATGTGCGCCGAAGAGCATAAAAGTAAGTAGAAAGTTAAAAGTAGCAAGTTGAAAGTCAGTCGTTTCATTTCGCCCCAATTATCTCCAACGCCGCCTTTACCGAGGCGTTTTTGGATGGAAGCAGATCAACTTTTTCTTTGTATTCCTCCAAAATCGGAGTCAAAAATTCATCCGCCCAAGACGGCGTTAAAACATCAACCCCTGAAAAATCAATCTCAATTTGTTCGCTTTGATCCTTGGGCAGGCTGTAGGCTTTGGCAGAAAGATAGGCTTCTTTGCCAGATGAGCGCGAATTTAATATATTTCCAAATTTTCCTAATTTTAATTTCATAAAATTTTTTTGGTAATTTAATAATAATATGAAATCGAGATGCGGTCAATCAATTCCCTCCCCCTTTTAGGGGGAGGACGGAGGAGGGGGTATCCCCACGAAGTTTGTTATAAATTAAACCTATCTCATTCAACAAAACGTCAACATCACCATACACTTGTTCGTTGGAAAATCGAATTACTTTATATCCCATCGATTCCAAAAACTTTTGTTTAATAACATCTTTTGCTTGTGTCTTTTCAAAGTCATGCGTCCACCCATCTACCTCTATTACTAATTTCAATGGTACACAACAAAAATCAGCCACCACGTTTCCGATGCTGAATTGACGGCGGAATTTGTAACCAAGTTGATTGCCACGTAAGTGTTGCCAAAGAATTTCTTCAGCTTTAGTTGGATTTTGACGGAGAAAACTACGAATCTCTTTCAGGCGATTGGAGTTTTTGTAGTAGTATTTCTTGGGCATAGTTTGTGGGGATACCCCTCTCCTCGCCTCTCCCCTAAAAGGGGAGAGAAATTTGAAAAAATGTGAACCAAAAAATTGGAGAGAAGTTAATAAAAAATAAACCTAAAATCGGCAGAGCAAGGGACGGTCCCGTGCGAACGGGATCCGCGACTCTCGGGGAGGGGGTCGGGACAAACTCCACCTAACCTCCCCTTGTCCCGCAAACGGGATCCCGTCGCCGCGGGAGAAAAGGGGAGGGAGACAAAAAATAGATTCGCGCAAGATACGCGCAACAATCGCGCAAAACTATCATAAGGTCATTTATCGTTTTCCCCCGACTATTTTCTCCCGGAGGAAAGCGACCACTTTTTTATTTTGTATCGTCGCCGCGACGGTGTCTAGCACTTCGGCTTTCTTTAAATTCTCTTCGACATTTTTATCGCCTGGGTAGGCCTCTTTGATTAATTTAATTTCTTTATCAAGGTCGTCTTTATCCACCTTTATATTATTCGCGATCGCTACCTCGCGGGAAATCAAAGCGGCCTTGGCGCGCTTCTCGGCGCCTTCGGCGAAATCTTTGAAAATCTGATCTTGTGATTTTTTGATATCGTTCAAATATTTTTCGATGGTAATGCCGCGGCGATCAAGATCGGCTTTTAATTCGTAAAACATTTTTTGTTTTTCGGAATCAACTAAGACTTCAGGCAACTCATCAAAAGCGCTTTTTTCGATCAGCGCCTCCAAGATGGCCGCTTCGACGCGTTGGTCTTCTTTGTGTTCGGCTTCGCGGGTGATGTTGGCAAGAAGCAAATCTTTTAGTTTTTGCAGATTATCCTGGCCAAGAGCTTTGGCAAATTCGTCATTTAGTTCGGGATACGCCAAGGTAAAGACTTCATTTACTTTAATTTTGAAATCAACTTTTCTGCCGGCCAGATGTTTTTGATAGTGTTCTTTTGGAAACGGTAAAACAAACTCTTTGGTTTCAGATTTTTTGAGGCCGACCAGCTGTTCGGCTAGACCAGGGATGTAGTGTGCTTCGCTGAGGTATACCTGATGGTTTTTGGCCTGTCCGCCTTCGACTGGCACACGCTCAATAAACATTTCCATGTCGATCGTCACCTTATCTTCCTTGCCGGCCGCGCCGGATTTTGGTTCTTCTTTGGGTTGCATTTTTTGAAGATGGCCTAGTGCTTCATTTACATCAGTCTCGCCAACCTCCTTGAGTTCGGATTTAACAGAAATTGTCTTTAAGTCCGGTAGTTTTACATTTGGCAACAGGGCGGCCGTGGCGGTGAAGACCATCTCGTTGCCGGGAGCCAATTTGTCCACCTTGATTTTGGGCATGCCGATTACTTGAGCTTTTTCGGTTTTTACGGCTTCGAAGTAGTGTTTTTGAATAATTTTTTCGAGAGCTTCCTGCATGATGTTTATTTCGCCGACCTGTTCTTTCACAATATCATAAGGAGCCTTGCCGGGACGGAAGCCTTTGATGGCGGCGCGTTCGCCCATGCGGACGGCGGCGGCTTCGACATCTTTTTTGTATTCGTCAGGCTGCACGGTAAAGGTAAATTCCAATTGCGATTTGCTGAGCTTTTTTGTGGTGTAGGACATATCGGGGTTTTGGTGTTATTTAGCTTTTTTAGTTTTAGGTTGCCCTGGCGTCGGCGCTTCATGCACCGGCAGGCCTTTAATCGCATCCTCAAAATTTTCTGTTGTTTCTTTGGCCAGCTCTTCTCTTTTTTTCGGATCTTTTTCGGTTTCAAGAGTATTTTTGAAGTTCTCAATCATTTCATCAGCTCTTTTTTTGTCGTAGTAGGAAGTTACAAGTTCGACGTATTTCGGAAAATACAAGGTGTTTATGGACATATCCGCGATCTTGCTCAGAGTTTCATGTTCCATCGCGTCACTTCGTTTGTGATCGCGGTTGGCATCGACTATCGAATCAAAACTTTCTTCTTCATTTACGGAGGTATTTTTTTGAGTTATGGTCTTCTCGTCGGGAGGAGGTAGTTCTCCGGCTTCCTCTGCATGGGCGCTACCAAGTGAGAGTCCGAGGCCGAGCAAGGCTCCAGCTAGTCTTCCTTTTTTTGAGGTCGGTTTTTTAGGTTTTTCTTTCTCCGGTACAAAACCACCCACTTTTTCTGGAGACATATAATTGATGAGTTAAAAATAATTTTATTTTAATAGCAGACCAACAATCAGCAACGCGACAATGTTCGCAACCTTGATCATCGGGTTGATGGAAGGGCCGGCCGTGTCTTTGTATGGGTCGCCGACGGTGTCGCCGGTAACCGCGGCCTGATGCGCAAATGAACCCTTGCCGCCGTGGTTGCCTTTCTCAATATATTTCTTGGCATTGTCCCAGGCGCCTCCGCCGGTAGTCATCGAGATGGCGAGGAAAAGTCCGGTCACGATCGTGCCGACGAGGAGGCCGCCGAGCGCTTCAATCCCAAGCAACCATCCAACCAAAATCGGAATCACAATCGGCAGAAGTGCCGGAAGAATCATCTGGCGGAGGGCGTCGCGCGTGACGATGTCTGAGGCGCGGCTGTAATCCGGTCGAGCGGTGCCTTCCATGATGCCGGGGATTTCTTTGAACTGGCGGCGAACTTCCTCGACAACTTTCTGCGCGACTTTTCCGACCGATTCCATCAGCATCGCGCCGAAGAGATAAGGCATGAGGCCGCCGATGAACAAGCCGGACAGAACTTTCGGGTCGTTGATGGCGAATACAACCGTGGCGGGAATTTTGTGGGTGAAATCGGCAAAGAGAACGAGGGAAGCAAGCGCGGCGCTGGCAATCGCGTAACCTTTGGTGACTGCTTTGGTAGTGTTGCCAACCGCGTCGAGAGGATCAGTAACATCGCGAACTGATTCCGGAAGATTCGCCATTTCAGCGATGCCGCCGGCGTTGTCAGTGATTGGGCCGTAGGCATCGATGGTAACGACGATTCCGGCGAGCGAAAGCATTGCGACAGCCGCGGTAGCGACGCCATAAATACCGGCCAGACTAAATGAAATAAGGATCGCGGCCACGATCGCGAGGACCGGCAAAGCGGTGGCTTTCATGGAAACGGCGAGGCCGGCGATGACGTTGGTGCCGTGGCCGGTGACGCTGGCTTTGGCGATTTGTTTTACCGGGCTGTAGTCGGTCGAAGTATAGTATTCAGTGAGCCAGACCATGACAGCGGTGAGCACAAGTCCGACTACGGTAGTACCAAATAATTTAATAACTGATAGGGAAGTACCGGAGGCGAGCCATTTGGTGATCGGATAAAAAACTACCAATGAAAGCGCGCCGGAGACGAACAAGCCTTTGTAGAGAGCGGCCATGACATTTTTGGTTTTGCCGAGTTTGATGAAAAATGTTCCGATGATTGAGGCGATAATGGAAGATCCGCCGAGGACGAGCGGGAAGATAAGAATTTTGGTGTTGGCGGGGAAAAGTAAATTGCCGAGCACCATCGCGGCAATCATCGTGATAGCATAAGTTTCGAAAAGATCAGCTGCCATACCGGCGCAGTCACCGACATTGTCGCCGACATTATCAGCGATGACGGCTGGGTTGCGTGGATCGTCTTCTGGAATTCCTTTTTCAACTTTTCCGACTAGGTCAGCGCCGACATCGGCCGCTTTGGTATAAATCCCGCCGCCGATACGGGCAAAAACTGAAATCAAACTGCCTCCGAAACCAAGCCCGATCAAAGCTGAAACATCGTGGGTTATCAAATAAAATCCGGCGACACTGAGAAGTCCGAGGCCGGCGACAAACATGCCAGTGATCGAGCCGCCGCGTACTGCGACCTGGAGCGCCTTATCAAAACCTTGCTTCGCGGCTTCGGCAGTGCGGACATTGGCGCGAACTGATACGCTCATGCCGATGATGCCGGCCGTGGCGGAGAAAATCGCGCCGGTCAGAAAACCGAAAGCAGTTGGCCAATCGAGAAATCGTCCGATCGCGACGAAAACAATCACCGCCACGACACCGATGGTCGTGTACTGGCGCTTGAGATAAGCCTGGGCGCCTTCCTGGATAGCGCGCGCGATCGCTTGCATGCGTTCGTCTCCGGTTGGCAAACGAACAATCCAACGAATTAGGATTCCGCCGTACAAGACGGCCAGCAAAGCTGGCACGAGGGCGGCGTAGACTACAATGGACATATTGAGTTCTTGTTATGAATAAAGCATTGATTTGTGCGTTATACTATGCTATTATAGAAACTCAGTCAAGCTATGAAGTACAGGGTACTCCTAAAATTTCTGAAGGTTTTGGTCTACATCAAGAGGTTACTTTGGCAGATCGGAGCCGGGATCTATTTTGTTCTTGCAGCGATAGTGGGAGGAATAACCCGGACGATTATTTACCTCGGACTGAAAACAGAACTATTTTTCCGTCGACTCGGAGTGATTCAGAGCAACGAGTGGACAACCAAACGTGATTTCCTACAAATCATTGTTTTTTTAATGCTGTTTTTAATGACCTATGGCGAAACGAAATTGGCGGGTCGAAATGACTTGTCATATGTTGGTCAAAAAACTCTTGCCTATACGCTGATTGGCGGCGAAGAAGAAATCGCTCTGGAAGAAATTGTTGCGCCGACTCGTCCGCAAAAAGCCACCTATTCTTGGCGGACCGGCGCTTTATCAGTTTCCGAATTAGTACCGAATAACGCAGTCAGCGGAGAACAAAATTTGGGGACCATCGTAGCAGGCGGCATGGCGCTGCAGAAACCAATTTTATTGCCAGGGTTGATTTCTTCGGCCGGCCGGCTGACTGAGGTAGATTATGAAATTCAACCAGGGGACTCTCTTAGCAGTATTGCTTATGAGTATAATGTCAGTGTTCCAACGATAATGTGGAATAATAATTTGACAGTGCGTTCTATATTGAAACTTGGTCAAATTTTAAAAATCCCACCGACGACCGGTGTGATGCACACGGTAAAGAAAGGCGACTCGTTGAAAAAAATTGCTTTGCTTTATGGGACGCAGGTTGAGGATATCGTGAAATTTAATAATTTGAAAGAAAACGGCAGTAATCTGAAAATTGGCGATCGGATCGCGGTTCCAAATGGAATAATAAAGATAAAGGCGGTGAAGGTGATTCCAAAAGCGAGGTCAATCCGGGAAACAATTTCCAACCGGCCGATGCCGCCAAATTCATATTCTTCTCCTTCCGCTTTAGGTTACGTTTGGCCGACCGCCAAGCATCTTATCACCCAATACTATGGATTCACACACCACGCGATTGATATTGGAGGACCTTGGCAGTCGCCAATTTATGCCACTAAATCAGGGACAGTAGTCATGTCGCAATGCGGTTGGAACAGCGGTTATGGTTGTTATATTATTCTTGATCACGGCAACGGTATTCGTTCACTCTATGGCCATAATTCACAATTATTGGTGGCGGTGGGTGATGAAGTGGAGACCGGTCAAACTATCGCGCTGATGGGAAACACCGGCCACGTTCGCGGCATTACCGGTATTCATTCACATTTTGAAATTCAAAAAAATGGCGCGAGAGTTAATCCGCTCCGGTACGTCCATTAATTCGGTCTGGAAAAAATATTATATTTGTGATAGGCTGAGTTAGCTATCGGCCCGGTAGCCAAGTAGTAAGGCGTGGGTCTGCAAAACCTATATGCGTGGGTGCGATTCCCACCCGGGCCTCAATTAATGGTTATATGTCTCAGCCAAAATTCGTCATCATCGACGGCAATGCGATTGTTCATCGCGCCTATCATGCCATCCCGCCCCTAACTACCAAAGACGGTACGATGGTGAATGCTGTTTATGGATTTGTTTCGATGATGTTCAAAATGCTGAACGAGCTTCGTCCGGAATATATCGCGATTACTTTTGACGAAGCCGCGCCCACCTTTCGGCACATCGAATACAAAAAATATAAGGCGACCAGGGTTAAGGCCGACCAGGCGCTCTATGACCAGATTCCACTGGTGCGGCAGGTCGCGGAGGCTTTTCAGTTTCCGGTATTTAGCAAATCCGGCTATGAGGCTGACGATGTCATCGGGACGCTAGCCACCATGGCGCATAAGGAACCGGTTGATGTTTATATCGTGACGGGGGACATGGATACGCTCCAGCTCGTGAATCCGAAAGTGAAAGTTTATACGCTTCGAAAAGGTCTTAGCGATACAATTATTTATGATGAAAAAATGGTAAACGAGAGGTTTGGTTTTGGACCGGAAAAAGTGGTTGATTATAAAGCAATTCGCGGTGACACGTCGGACAATATTCCTGGCGTGCCTGGGATTGGTGAAAAGGGCGCGACCGAGCTTATTATCAAACTTCAATCGATTGAAAATATTTATAAAAAATTTGATGAATTAAAAAAATTGGGATTCAAGGACGGCCTTATCAAAAGGTTGGAAGAGGGAAAAGATAGCGCTTTCATGAGTAAAAAGCTGGCGGCGATTGATCTGAACGTGCCAGGGATCGAATTCAGCCTTGAAAAATGTAAAATAAAACCTTTTGATCGGGAGAAGATTGTTAGTTTGTTCCAGAGGTTTGAGTTTGTCTCGCTTTTGAAGCGCGTGCCGGAATTTCGATCAGTAGCGGAGGCCGAAGAGGAAAGTACAAAGAAAAAATCTAAAAAAATTGATAAAAAAGATTTTAAATTTCAGGAAGTAACCAAAATTTCCGAGATAAATAAAATTATTGAAAGCATCAAGTCCGAAAAGCAATTCGCGGCGCGGATTGTGCTTGATGGCGCGGATATTTATAAAAATAAAATTATCGGCATCGCGTTGACGGTTGAGAAGGAGTCGTATTTTTTGAATTTTGAATTGGTAGGGAAATTTTTTCCGATTTTTGAAGATCAGGGCATCGAACTAGTTGGTCATGATCTGAAACAGCTGGTCAAGATTTTGTGGCTGAAAAAAATTCCAGTTTCAAACACTTTATTCGATGTCATGGTGGCTTCATATATTTTAAATCCCGGCAGCCGCGCGCATGATATTCCGAGTTTAATGTTGAAAATGCTGGGCAAGGAACTTACTGCTTCGAGCGGCCAGGAGAGTTTGTTCGGGCTTGATCGCCGCCTGGTCGCTTATGAAAATTTTCTGGTGGCGTCGATTTCCGGGCAATTGAAAATGGAGCTTACCGAGATCGACAATCTTGGCCTGCTCGAAAAAGTCGAGATGCCGCTCATACCGGTGCTCGCGTCGATGGAGTTGCATGGCGTTTTTGTGGATCTCGAACTGCTTGAAAAATTATCGAAAAAGGCGGCCGAGCAAATTAAAAAAGTCAGTGAAAAAATTTATGCCTTGGCCGGAATGGAATTTAATATTTCTTCTCCACTTCAGCTTCGGGAAGTTTTGTTTGAAAAACTGCAAATTCCGGTCGAGGGTATCAAAAAAAGCAAAACCGGTCTTTCGACCTCGGCTGAGGAGCTGGAAAAGCTGGCTGGGCTACACCCAATTATCCCGGAGATCAGCATTCATCGCGAGCTCGCCAAACTTCAAAATACTTACATCGAAACTTTGCCAAAATTAATCAATCCCAAAACCGGCCGCATTCATTCGACCTTCAATCAGGTTGTGACCGCTACCGGCCGTTTGTCGAGCTCAGAGCCAAATTTACAAAACATTCCAATTCGCACCGAGCTGGGGCGCGAAATTCGCCGGGCCTTCATCGCCGAACCAGGCTCACTACTGATCAGCGCGGATTATTCGCAGATTGAACTTCGGGTGGTGGCCTCGCTCGCTGAAGACAAAAAGATGCTGGAAATATTTGAAAAGGGTGAAGATATTCATCGCGCGACCGCCGCCGCGATTCATGGTGTTCCTCTCGATAAAGTGACTAAAGAGATGCGTTATGCCGCGAAGGAAGTAAATTTTGGCGTTCTTTATGGTATGGGTGTATATGGCCTGAGCTGGCGCGCTGATATTTCGCATGCCGAGGCGCGGAAATTTATCGAAAAATATTTTCAGGAATTCAGCGGCGTCAAAAAATATATTGATCAGACACTCGCTTTCACCAAGAAGGAAGGTTATTGCGAGACATTGTTTGGCCGCCGGCGTTATCTTCCGGAGCTTAACTCCAGCAACTATCAGGCGCGCAGCGCGGCTGAACGCATGGCTATCAATCACCCGGTGCAGGGGACCGCGGCCGACCTCATGAAAATGGCGATGATTGATGTCCATAAATATATCAAGCAGAATTTTAGCGATGAGGAAGTAAAAATGATTCTCCAGGTGCACGATGAGCTGGTATTTGAAGTTAAGGAAAAACTAGTAGCAGAGGTCAGTAAAAAGGTAAAAGAAATTATGGAGAACGTCGTCAAACTCAGGGTGCCGATCAAGGTAGAGGTAGCTTCTGGGAAGAGATGGGGTGACCTTAAGTGAAAATCTCAAGCCCCAATGTCCAATGATCAATTTTGGTAATTGGGATTTTAAAATTATGATTTTATACATCTACGGCGAAGATACATTCAGAAGTAGGGAGTATCTTCGAGAGTCAATTGCTCAATTCAAAAAACAGCGCGATCCGAAAGGATACAACACGCTGATTTTGGACGGCAAAAAAATCACGAGCGGAAAGTTATTCGCGGAAATAAATACGATTCCATTTTTGTCGGAGAAACGGTTGGTGGTGGTGGAAAATTTATTTTCTTCAAGCGACAAGGAACTGCTTTCTGAGTTTACCTCGCGTCTTCACGAAAAAAAATTTCCCGAAAGCACGGCGCTGATTTGCTGGCAGGGCGAGGCGATCGGAAAGACTAAAGATGCGAAAGAATTGCACGTAATTTTATCCCGCCCGAGCGGGATCCCGTTTGCGGGACAAAAAGAAAAATACGCGCGCGAATTTGCAGTTCTCCAGGGCTCGAAATTGCTCGAATGGATTCAGAAACAGGTCGGGGATCGCGGTGGCGAGATTGAACAGAGCGCGGTAGAGGCACTATCGCGAAACGGCGGTGACGCCTGGCAGTTATCCGGTACGATTAACCAATTAGTCGCTTACGCAGAGGGCCGGAAAATTACGATTGAGGACGTTTCAAATTTTACGGAGGAAAAATTGGATGATAATGTTTTTAATTTAGTTGATGCGGTAGTATCCGGCAACCACAAAAAGGCTTTTAAATTACTCGATGATCAGCGGAAGCTCGGCGAAGAAGACGGCCATTTGTTTGGGTTGTTCCTTTGGCAGTTTCGAATATTGATTGAAATGAGCGATTTGCTCGAAAGAGAAGGAAATTTGACCAGCGACGAAATAGCAAAGCGCCTCGGGATTCATCCTTTTGTGGCGAGGAAAAATTTAGCGGTCGCGAGGCAATCGTCTCTTTCAAAACTCGAATCGATTTATGAGAGATTGCTTGAAGTCGACGTCAAAACAAAAACTGGCCAAGGCGACCAGTCGTTGCTTCTAGATCTTTTTGTGGCTAAAGTTTAGTTTTTAATTTTTGTTCTTTTTTAAATTTCTCGAGCGCGAGTTGGATCAGGCGGCCGATAAGTTCGGTATAGCCGATGCCGCTCGCCTCCCACAATTTTGGATACATGCTAATCGAGGTAAAACCCGGCAGAGTGTTGATTTCGTTCACTAGCACCTCGCCATTTTTTCTCAGGAAAAAGTCTACCCGTGACAGGCCCTCGGCCGAGAGAGTTTGAAAAGTTTTGATTGCAAGATTTTGGATTATTTTCACGGTTTCAGCCGGTAATTTCGCCGGAATTTCTAGGGTAGCGCCATTTTCATCGAGGTATTTTGCTTCGTAAGAATAAAATTCATCCTTAACGATGATTTCTCCAGGGACTGAAGCTTTCGGCTGGTCGTTATCGAGTATTGCGCATTCGATTTCGCGTCCATCAATAAATTCTTCCGCCAAAACTTTCCGGTCGTATTGAAACGCGTCCGCGCTCGCAGTTTTGAATTCGTTTTGGTTTCTAACTTTGTGAACGCCGACCGAGGAACCAAGGTTGGCCGGTTTGATGAAGAAAGGCGAACCGAGTTTTGCGACTATTTCACGGTAATCCGGCTGGCGGTCTTCCCGCAGCACCAGAAATTTCCCAATCGGAATGCCGGCGTCGCGAAGCAACCTTTTCATCACATCTTTATCCATTCCAACCGCCGAACCGAGCACGCCGGAGCCGACAAACGGCAGACCGGCAAGTTTAAGGAGGCCCTGCACCGTGCCATCTTCTCCAAAAGGTCCGTGCAGGATTGGAAAAACGACGTCAATTTTTTGTTTTGATTTTGGGAAGAACCACGGCCCGGTTTTCTTTATTTTTATCAGAATCGGATGATATTTTTTCTTGTCCATTGCATCGACGACGTTCTTCGCGGAACGGAGTGAGACTTCGTGTTCGGCCGATTTTCCGCCGAAGAGAATGGCGACGTTTATTTTAGTCATAGTTATCTTAGATGAATTTGTTTTAGTTCTTTTTTAATTTCTTTGTAGTCTGGCACGGCTTTCGCGACCAACTGCCAGAAATTTTTGGAGTGATTCAGCTGTCCGAGGTGGCACAGTTCGTGGACGATGATGTAGTCGGCGTGTTTTTCCGGCAGTAAACATACCTGATAATTAAAACTCAAATTTCCCCTTCTGGAGCAGCTGCCCCAGCGGGTCTTTTGACTGCGGACGGCCACCCGGGAATATTTAAATTGATAAATTTTATTGAAGTATTCAAGCCGGGAATGAACAAATTTGAGCGCGCCGCGTTTATGTTCCTCCAGATTTCCCCGGCCGGCCGACAGGACTATGCCCGGATGCTCCGCGAGATAATTAAGTTTATCAAAAATCCATTTTGATTTTATCTTGATGAAATCCCTGATCCGATTTTCATCGAGATGGCGAGGCGCGGAAACCGTGAGACTGCCATCGGATTTGATCGTTAGTCGGATATTCTTTGTTCGCCTGCTCGGATTGAAAATATAGGAGATTTTTTTATCAAGCAGTTCAATTTCTCTTTTCATGGCTTCTATCATATATAAAAATGGTAAAGGCGACAAGTAGGCTCCGGAATTGACGTCAGAGCGGTATCTTGATAGGCTATAAATGCGTCAAATCGAAGCCGGGAGGAAGCAATGAAGGCGTATTTGGTCACCTTTTTTCTGGTCTATCTCGCGGTGCCGGGTTCGATTCTTGTCCCGGTCCTCATGGTAACCTGGCTGTACAAGAAGTTCTTCAAGAAGCCCCTCAAAAGGCTGTTTGGAAAACTGTTCAAACCACGGAACAAGTAAAAAGGTAAGCGGCGGATTCATCAGACTGCTTACTCATTAGCCCCGTTTGCGGGGTTGATGAGTAGTCTGATGAGATAAAAATTCTGTACCAAACGGTGCGGGATTTTTAATTAAGTTTATGACTAAAAATTTTATCGGCCGCATGGTAGTCCCATGCGGCCGTAGTTTTGCCTCCCGTTGTTTATTGTTTTGTGGCTGGACGGATGTCTCGAAACTTCCGGATCATTTTGAACAAGGGATCACTGGCGTCAAAATTCATACCGCGCCGATCATCGGCTTTGTATGACCAGATGAGCACGCCCGCGACACCTTGAGCGCGCGCGGCTGCAAGTTTAGCAGCGATTATTTGCGCTCGTTCTTCCTCGGAGAACCTCTCCAAACTCAGGCCGACTTCTCCCAGGAAACACGGTTTCCCCAAACGCTTTGCCGTTGTTACACAGCGCTTTGATTCGTAGGACAAGTCCTTCTTTACTGAATAATCGTGCGCTTCGACGACATCAATGGTGGGGATCGCGTGCAGATAAATGTAGGCATCATCGGCTGTCCCTGAATGATTACCTCCGACAGTGCCGAGCGACACCAGATGGTCGCTATCAAGCGATTTGATGAGCCCTGATACATCGGCCGCGAACGAAAGCAGAGCGAAGGGATCGGCTGAGCCGAAATTAGTTTTTGATTCGGCTTCGTTCATCAGCTGCCACATCATGACCGCCGGCTCATCTCGATAACGTCTCACGATTTTACTAACGTAATCACGGTAGGAAAGTTTGTAAGATCCGTAGGGTTTCTTATACCCTTCGCGATACCAGTCCGCGTTTTTGTACGCACTGTGCGTGCAATCTTCCCACTCGTTTTCCAGAGTCAGAATGAGTTTCAGATTGTGCGCGTCAGCCCGCTTGATTAGGAAATCAAGCCGAGAAAAATCCCCGCCGTTTTCCGTGAAAGATTGGAACGCCCAAATTCGTATCACGCGCGCTCCCATTGATTGCATTTCATTGAAGGTTCTGTCGATATCTTCATCGCTGAAACGTCGTCCACAACCAAATTTATTGCTTTCCGGAAACGATGCTAGTGAGTAGATGTTCACGCCGATAAAAGTGGTGCTGTTCTCACCGGGGAAAAAATGGGCGTCGCGCGCCGTCACGAACTGGTGATGTCCAGAGCAAGCGAACAAGCAAAGGCATGAAACTAGCGTCAACATCAACGACCTTAGGCGATGAGCCATTTATTCTCCTTTGGCTTTTGAGGGCTAGGTGGTTGTTTGATGAACTGGTTGCTATGTTAGCAAAAAATATGTTAAGTAACAAATACGCCTCGAGTTCATCTCGAGGCGTATTTGTAGATGCGGAGGCGGGAGGATTCGAACCTCCGATACCTTTCGGTATGCCGGTTTTCGAAACCGGTGCGTTCAACCGCTCTGCCACGCCTCCGTGCGAGCAACGCTATACTATAAGAAAAATAACGATTAGACAAGCCCTCCTAGTGGCTCGGGTTGGTGTCATAGGCATTAGATAAAAGTTTTTCAATCAATTTTTTATAAACATTTTGAAATTTTCGTGCCTTTTCCAAATCCACAATCGGATTGCCAAGATGTCTCTCCGGCTCAACATCAAATGTCACGTGTTCAATCCCCACGACATGAATATTTTGTTCCGGATTTCCGTACATTGCCGTCACGCCATTATTACCGAGAAATGGGCCGGCGCCGTCCTGGACAGTGAGTCCGACAGATAGGAAAACGTTTCGAATAGTTTCGATAATTTTTTTATCGGCGGATTGAAAATTATTGTGAATTAAAATTATGTCCGGCATTTTCTCCCTAGTTTGTTTATCTCCAAGAATATAACCGCCGTTCACAGTGGTGATAGATACCGCCGGCAGAGAGTGTAAGGCAAGATGAATGCAATGTCCGTGTTGAGCTTTTATCCTCGCATGATGTTCTTTGATCGCGGAATGATATCGGTCATGATATTCGCCTAGAAAAAAATCGAACTCCTTTTGAGCCAACGGGTGGTCTAATAAAGGTTCGCATTGTTTTTCAACAATTTTTTCTAATTCTTGGATAGGCTGTGTAAGATCCACACCAGTCAGAATTGTTCGCGCCCAAATAATTCCGTGGTGGTATTTTTTCGGGTCGGCGCCAGCCAAGGCTAGTCCAGAAATCTCGTTTTTCGCGCGGTTCATATCTAAATAGACTCTTGCCAAGTCGTCCCTGATCCCGGAAAGATTAAAAGCGCTAATCAGATTGTCGTAGCCAGTCATTTCCGGGACAGCCGCATCACAGCCAAAGCCAATAGTTTTGCGAACATTTTGGGAGTTGAAACGAATTTTTGACGCAAGAATTTCTGGAACACCAACCATTGTTTTCAGCCCAACCCGGCCACTATGTGGCATTTCGAGGAGGATCGGCGCGATGCCGTTAATTGTATGTATTAATTTTGTTGGCATAGTTTTATATCTAAAGCTAATTATATACTTTAGGGATAGTATTAGCTAGGCTTGATTTATCTCTTGAAAAATGCTATTCTAGTCAGACAAAATTTATGGAGAGGTGGCCGAGCGGTTTAAGGCAACAGTCTTGAAAACTGTCGTACCGAAAGGTACCGTGAGTTCGAATCTCACCCTCTCCGCATAGAGCTTTAAATAAAACTAAACAAGCAATATGCCAGAACATGAATTTCACCCTCCCGAGTCAGAAATTCAAGAGCAATACGAAATTACGAAAAGACCTGAATATGCTCAAGCATGTAAAAATACTGAACAAAGCGGAGACCTGATTAGGGAACTTCTGAAATTAGGCGTACCAAAAACGGAAGTAGAAGCATTTGCACTTACTCGTTTGGAAAAAAATATTAGAGCAGGTTATGGGCTGGACACTATGCGTAGTATTGCCAAACAAGGAGGGGTAATAACCGAAGCAGAAGTTGAGAAGTTTTTTGAGGAAGTAAAAGCTAAGATGTTGACGGAAACACCTACCGAAACCGAAGAGGAAAAAGTGCAGAGAGAGGCTAAAGAGCTAGAAGAGATGCTCAAAGTATACGAATAAAATAGTAAAAGCAGTGATTGATCAAAGCCCAGTTCGGATACCGTTGACGACACACCGCACAAAATTTAATTATGTCCAAATACAAAATCATCCTAAGCGTAGTAGTTATTCTTGTCGTCGGCGGCTTGATTTGGGTGCGGTATAGCCGATCACCAGTTGTTGTTGATCAAAACACAACTGAATTGTCCCAGCAAATTTTCGAGGTACCAAGTCCGGTTGTTTCCGAGTCAACCACCACGCCAATTCAAGAAGCCATATCTCCAGCAACAACTTCATTAATTAAAACCAATACTATGCCCGTGGTAAAAATTCAAACTAACAAAGGCGATATCACAATCGAGTTATTTCAGAGTGACGCCCCGAAGACCGTAGAAAATTTTCTTGCGCTTGTCAAAAAAGGATTTTATGACGGCGTGATATTTCATCGTGTCATCAGCGGATTCATGATTCAAGGCGGCGACCCGACCGGCACTGGCCGCGGCGGCCCGAGTTATCAGTTCGCCGATGAGTTAGATCCTGAAGCTCCGTCATATCAGCGCGGTTATGTGCGTGGTACGGTGGCGATGGCGAATGCCGGACCCAACACCAACGGCAGTCAATTTTTTATTATTCACCAGGATTATCCATTGCCTCACGCCTATACGATTTTCGGCAGGGTAACTTCCGGCATGGAAGCGGTGGACGCGATCGCACGGAGCCCGGTTGATGGATTCGATCGGCCGCTGAAGGACGTGATAATGAACAAGGTAGTAGCGGAGTAATTTTTAGTAAAATTATTAGGACCACCGGTTCGAGCGGTGGTCCTTTTTTTCACTCCTAATTCAGGTTGTCTTGCCTTATTTTTTAGTGTGAAGTTTACGGCGGGCAGTGCTCAGACGCCCGTGTTCGCGTTCTCAACAATCGCCACTGGTCGACCGGGTAACCTGCCTCTCTGAGCAACACGGCGTGATCTGGCCGCAGGTCCTCGTACGAGACGCAAAAGTCGCTACCGATCAGGCGGATCACTTTCATCGTCACGATCCAACTCCAGAACATGTCGAGTCCGTAGAAGCCCTTCGAACTCCAGCCCTCGTGCGACGAGGTGCCAATGATGAGCATTGACCCCTCTCTTTGGTGCAGCATCTCGTGGGCAAGGGATGACGCGTCGACGTCCGTCTCTATCAAGCCGAGTGATGAGTTTCCCGACACCTCGCGACCATCGGAATCCTTGAAGTTTTTCGTCGCGTGGAAGAGAACGGTTCCCGGCGGATCCGTGTCGAGCCCAACCGTGCCGAGGTAAGCGCGGACGTCCCTCAGATCACGTTCGGCGTAGTCACAGGTCGCCGAGGTGTCCTCGAGCCTGATTCCTAGGCCGCACTTCTTGTACTTCGACAGGTCCGGTCCGCATGACCACAGCAATGCCGACATCATGCAACTGATCAGAAATCGCTTCATGTGCGCTCCACCTTTCGATTCCGTTAGACTGCGTGTAATTCTGCGCCACGTTGTATTTGTGGCTTAATTTCGGCCTTTTTCCGAAAAAAAATTCGTGTAGTAATACTAGCACTTTTTAAGACAAAAGTCAAGACCCAGTCCTGTACCCCAATGTAATTATTAGGACCACCGAGTTTCCGCGGTGGTCCTTTTTTCACTCCTAAATTTTTGTTGTCTTGGTTTACTTTTTCAGGTGAACGCTAGCCCAACGCTCCAGGATGGCGCGTTGCGCATTGACGCGCTCTGGTGTGATCAGTTTCGGGTCGGTCATGACCGCTGTGTTGAGAGCCGTCTGGTCGCTGCAGGAGTAATTTTCCCGCGCGAGAAATCGTTTGGCCATTTTGGTCACCACCGCTATTGCGTTAGGTTTGATGGCCGCGAACACCCGCTCAACTTCTTTGGCATCGACCGGTGGTCTCTTTACGATACCCGCATCGTAGTCCGTCACGCCGGCTAGTGTGCAGTAGCAAATTTCGGCTTCGCGCGCCAGCTTAGCTTCGGGCATGGACGTCATGCCGATGAGTTCCGCCAGCGCTTTGCCCTCCTGTGCTTCAGCATCGGTAGAGAAAGCCGGTCCATTCATAACCATGAGCGTGGCGCCGTCTTTCACGGGAATTCCTAGCCGGCGTCCGGCTTTGACCAAGTCGTCCCGAAGATTGGGACACACCGGCTGGCCGAAAGAGACATGGGCGGCGAGGCCGTTTCCGAAAAAGCTGTTCGCGCGTCCGTGGGTGCGATCGAGGTATTGGTCGACGGCGACGAGCGTGCCCGGTTTGATGTCGGGACGGCGACTACCGACAGCTGAGATGCCAATGACAGCCTCGACGTCGAGAGTTTTCATGGCAAACATGATGCCGCGGTAGTTCACTTCGGAGGGGAGCAGAACATGGCCTATTCCATGGCGGGCGGTGCAGACGATCGAGGTTCCCTCTTTTTCAAGCGGAAATTCGGAAAATTCGATGTAGCTGTACGGCGTCACTACAGTGAAGTTTTTCGCTTTGGAAGTGCCAAAGGGATTTGCTTCATGGTCGAAACCACTGCCAAATATTACTCCAAATCGTCCGGATTTCATGGTTTTCCTTTTCCATTTGGAAAATTTTTGACGCGGGATGCGTCGATACCACAACCTGCATAACTTAGCTGATGCGGAGCGCTTTGTCAATTTATTTTATCAGCCATTTCCTCGCCGCCCAGGCCAGTCCGAGCAGAGCCAGTCCGCCGCTCGTGCCGACGACGACTTTTTTTGTTGAGGAAGTGGTGGAAGAAGAAATTTCAGCGGAGGTTTGAATATTTAGAATTTCTAAATCAGTAGGCGCGCGCGGGACGAGCCGAATAGCCGGGTTTATTCGGGTGATGATGCCGCTGACCCGGATATGATCGCCATTATGTAGGCGATTTTTATCAAGGCCGGAATTTTTTGGCAAAGCAATCTCGGCTTCGGCGCCGTCATCGAGATAAAAGAAAGAACTTTTGATTTTGGTTATTTCTCCTTCCAGACTGACTAGTGTGCCGTAGTCGCCGTCGTCAATTTCAGAAATGGTTTTTTGTTCCGGTTCCAGCGGAACGCTGTTTTTTAACTTTGTAATCGCGCCGATGAATTTTGTTTTAACGCGGACGTTATTTTGGAAACTTCCGGTTTCACCGAGCACTCGCACGGTGTCGCCGAGCGCGAGATTCGGGAACAATTTTTTATTTGAATAAATTTCAATGCCGCCGCTCCCGTCTCTCATAAAGAAATAATTTATACCGGGCTGTCCCGGCAGTGATTCCACGGTTCCGGTCAACAGCACCAGCGAGCCTCGCGGAAGATCATGCGCCTCGGCTACGGAAACAGCGTGGTAGATTTTTTCCGTTTTTCCATTTCCGGCGGTTTCTTTGGAGGCGGAATTTTTTTCTTCGGAAGCTTTTTCAACTTTTGGCAGCCATTCCCAATTATTTTTATTACGCGTATAGACTTGCCCCGGTAAACTTTTGTCGTAGGTGACAAGGTCAACGCTTTGGCGGGAGGGTGTTTCAAGGAAAATTGTGTTGCCGTCGTTGTTCAATACCAGATGCGTGGCGGAGCGGAAAAATTTGAGAGTCATTCCGGGCGAGATTGTCGTACTCGCCGGCAAGGCATACCAACGGTCGTTCTCAGTGCCAATTCGCCAACCGCCTAGGTCAACGGTGTTGGTAGCGGAGGAACCGACGCTAACCCACTCATCGCCATCAGCTTCCGGATGAGGCGCTATTCCGTTCAGAAAAATTCCCGACTGGCCGCCGGTGTCTGGTTCAACCTTGATTAGAATTTTTTTTGAGCCGGTTGTTCCTTGCGTGCTGGTGGCGCTGGCCGTGACGGTAAATATTCCCAGATTATTGAAAACGTGTGAAACGCGCGTGCCCTCGGCAGTTTGGCCATCGCCAAAATCCCAAACCACAAACATCTCTCCGCCACGCGGATCGGCCGTCAGGCGCGCGTCGAATAAAGTCGATGTCCCGACGATGATCGGCGTCGGGACTTTTATATTCCAAATGAGAGTAATGGAATTTTTTATTGTGGCGGAAACTGGAGCGGGGGATGATTTTGAGGATCGCGACCTCGTTGGAATTGAAATGGTTGTTTCGCTGTCGATCGGAATTATTATTGACGAGGTGATCGCCGGCGGTGTTTCAGCGACAACGGCAGTATTTGAGATAGTAGCATCATACTGCGGCCTTGCCGGCGAGAGACTATTGTATGGCAGACTGTCGAGCTCGATGAAGTCCGAGCCGCTGTTGTCCGTGTCGAGATAATTTCCTCCGTCGGTGTTAGGTAGTCGAACCAAACTTTTTTGGGCTCCTGGATTTACGGCCGGCTGAGCGGTCGAAGAAACCGTTCCCCAATCAACCTCGTCAATCAGACTGTTGGCCTCTTCAAAAAGCAGAAGCGAATTATTCGCCGCGAGACTGGTGGAATTATTGGAATAAAGTAAATCGGCGGCGACGCCGTTAATTTTGGTATAGTCGCGATGGGCAATAAGGAAATAACCGAAGGGATTCAGGATTGTCGAGCTTGGAAATGAGGAAACAAGATAGCTTTGAGCGCCGCCGGCAGTTTGTTTTTTCAAACTCCAGTCCGAAAGAGACACGCTGGAACTGCTGTAGTTATAAAGTTCAACAAATTCATCGGTAGTAGATACTCCGGCAATCTGAATTTTACTGATCATGACTTTAGCGTTGGAAAAACTCGAAAAAATTGAAAAACTGCCTATCAATATGAGAGGCGCAAGCAATGATCGGAAAATTTTATTCATAAAATATATTTTGACAACAATAGTATACCACAAACTGTCATTCCTTTTAAGATAAAATATCGCAAAGCGTCCCTTGACAATCCCTATGCATTTAACATATCTTACAATGAACATTCCAGATGGTTCGTTGATAATATTTTTTGACGTAAATTCATACGTCATAAAAAACACTTTCAAAAGAAGGGTCGGAAAAAATGAGCGGAAAAACTTTGGTGTTGGCGGTGTCGGCGTTACTGTCGGTTGGTCTGTTTGCTTCTTGTCAGTGCGGTGGAGACAAGCTCGTCAAATCTCCAGATTACGAGAGCGTCTGTCAAATGACCGATGGTGGCGACGAAAGTTGCCAAAAGCCCAATGAAGTGCTGACTGTTGAAGTTGATTGTTCTACGGCCTGCGGCCCAGGTAAGAAGGTTTGCTCGAGCGATGGTGCTTGCGCGCCTTGTACTGCTCGGCAACCGGGACCGGTTGAGATTCCTTGCAATGACATCGATGATGATTGCGACGGAACTGTCGATAATGCCCCTATCGTTTTTTGCTACCTCGGTGTAGGCGGCCTTCAGAGTCCTGACCTCGCCCACTACTATAGCGAGTGCAGGCCCGGAATCGAGGTAATGAATTGCGTTACTGGGAAAACTACCTGCAAAGGATGGGTAGGTCCGCAACCGGAAGAGTGCGACGGCCTCGACAATAACTGCAATGGGCAAATCGATGAGGGGCTAGTTTCCCCTGGCTTGGATGTTGTTCTCGTGCTTGATGAATCCTGTAGTATGCAGGATAAAATCGCATCGTTGATCGACTCCACTGCGAATACTGTAGATAAGTACCAATCTCGCGCTAACCTGCGATTTTCCTTGGTTTTGGCTCCGGGCTCTGATCCTGCTCAGGACGGTTTCGTTACCTTGAAAAAGAACTTCACCAATGTCGCGGACTTCATCGCTGTTTTGAAAACTCAAACGGCTGGTAATACCGCTTCTGAGCCAACCATCGATGCGGTTTACGACATCTCCGCGCCTTTAAATCCGCTTGGCCTCACCTGGGCGGCCGGGGCGAAAAAGACCATCATTGTTTATTCGGATGAAGAACATCAAAGCCATCGAAATCCGCGATTGACTGAACAGGCGGCCATTGATGAGGCAAAAAATAACAATGTGACAGTCTACGTCTTCACGAGCGCCCTTTACCTGCAAACTTGGAGCCAATGGAATAGCAGGGTTTTTTCTTCTTCATTGGAGCAACAGTTGGACGATATAATTTCGTCCAATTTCTGTCAGAAACCGTAGGGAATCCTTAAGATAAGGGTAAAAGCAACCTCGTAGTAAGTATGAGCCATGAGTTTTGGGATTGTTGGATGAGTGTCAGCGTATCCTCAAATTCTACTCAATAATTGAACAGCAGAGACCTCGCCAACCCGGGGTCTTCTGATTTTAATCTGTTTGTATACACTATTCTATACAAACTGTGGATAAGTTTGGGGAGAAACACCGCAAAAGGGGGATAAGAATCAAAATTTTGTTGATATTTTAGCTAACTTTAGATAAATCGGTGTTTGTATACACTAGCGTAGACAAAATAATTGAGGAAAATACGCCAATTTGGACGTTTTTAGGCTTAATCTAGCTAAAAGATTGCCCCCTTGACAGGATGTTCATTATGTGCTATACTATCCTTGTTGTTCTTTACAACAACTTGGACGAATCTTCTCACTCCCTTATTTCAAGGAAGTCCGCCTCTACGGTGGATCAGCCGATGAGGCTGAAAAGCTGGATTCACAGTTGCTCTCAATGAAATGAGAAAAGCAGCGGCGAATCCATCTCCTTGTTCGGCAACCTCTACTATGAGTTTCAAGCGGCCTAGCTTGCTGAAACTTTTGAGGATCTGCCTTCAAGTGGGTTGGAGATTATTATGACTGTCGTGGTGTATGACCGCTTTCATCTTCGGATGATTGCACTCTCGCCTGACAGATTACTAAAACGGCGAAGGCATATATTTTTTATAAAATTGGCTTTATCGCCGTTTTTTTGTTAACAAAAATTATGATCCGAGTGATAATTGACACGCTAATCGAGTTCAGGTAAACTAATCAGACATTA
>CAYHHR010000001.1:26199-59943 GCA_964356495.1 uncultured Gammaproteobacteria bacterium
GGCACCAGAGAAAATGAAGGGGCCGATAAAGAAGCGTTATTTCCCGACTATGGCAACAGCGAGGAAGATAACGCGCTTGAAGTTGCTGATTATGAAGCTAATTTGTCGATCGAAACAGATCTGCAAAAGTCTCTCCGCGATGTAGAAAGTTCGCTTCAGCGGATTACGAAAGGGGAATATGGGGTTTGCAAATATTGCGGAAAATTGATCGAGGAGAAACGCCTCCTCGCCCGCCCGACCTCGAGCGCCTGTATCACCTGTAAAAAAACTATCGTCCAGGAGGCCTAAAGTTATATATGAAGCTTAAAACTCCGTTTAGCCATTTGTTGCAAAGCGGAGTTTTTTTATTTCTTGATCGTTTTTTTAAATGGCAGGCGATGCGCGCCTGGAATTATCCAGTTCCGTTTAATCGTTGGCTTGGCTGGGAGCCGTTTCTGAACGGCGGCATCGCGTTCGGGATTGTTTTGCCGGCTTATTTGGTGTTGGTATTATCGCTAATTATTATTGGTGTTATTTGCTATCTTTTTTATTTGCACCTTAGTTTAAAAAATAACATCCTAAAATTAGTTCAGGGAACGGGACTGATCTTTATTTTGACCGGTTCGGTTTCAAATTTAGCTGATCGGTTGCTTTATGGAAATACGATTGATTATATCAGGGTGTACACCGGCATTATAAATATCGCGGACTGTTTAATTGTCGTCGGATTTGTGTTATACTTTTGGACGTTGAAACAATTGCAAAAAAATGTTAATTAAATTTCCTTCAGCCGCAGCAATGGGAATTGATTGCGTGCCCGTTACGGTAGAGGTGGACATCCACAAAGGGCAAACAAGTTTTACCGTCGTCGGTTTGCCGGACCCTTCCATAAAGGAATCAAAAGATCGTCTTTACTCCGCGTTGAAAAATTCGGGTTTTTCGTATCCGTTTAATTTTAGAATCGTAATAAATTTAGCGCCGGCTGACACGCACAAGGAAGGCGCGATTTATGATTTGCCGATGGCGATGGGCATGATCGCTCTGAGCAACGATCTCTCAATTGCCGTGGACGACACGTTGATCGCGGGCGAGCTTGGACTCGACGGACTGGTGAGGCATATACCGGGCGTGCTTTCCCTGGCGTTGTACGCGAAAGAGGCCGGACTTCTGCGGTTGTTTGTGCCGGAGAATGACGCTCCGGAAGCGGCGTTGGTCGATGGACTCACGATTTATCCGGTGAAGTCGCTTGGTCAATTGGTGAAACATTTTACGGGCGAGGAACTGATCACGCCGTTTGTACCTAGCGGAGAAATAAAAACCGCTGGCGTTTACGCGATGGATATGGCGTATGTGAAAGGGCAGGAATTCGCGAAGCGCGCGCTCGAAATCGCGGCCAGCGGCAGTCACAATATTCTCATGAGCGGGCCGCCCGGATCGGGAAAAACTTTGTTGGCTCGGACTTTGCCGTCGATTTTACCATGTTTAACTAAGAGTGAAGTTTTGGAAGTTACAAAAATATATTCGGTGGCGGGACTGCTCGAAGGGTCGTATGTCGAGGAGCGTCCGTTTCGTTCGCCGCATCATACCGCTTCGGGTGTAGCTCTGGTCGGCGGCGGCCGGATTCCGCATCCCGGAGAAATTTCCCTGGCGCATCGCGGGGTTTTATTTTTGGATGAGTTTCCGGAATTTCCGCGTTTCGTAATCGAAAATTTGCGTCAGCCGCTCGAAGACGGCACGATCACAGTTTCACGAGCCGAGGGGACTTGGAGTTTTCCGGCGCGTTTTATTTTGGTGGCTAGTCAGAATCCTTGCCCTTGCGGTTATCGGAGCGATCCGGATCACGCCTGCAGTTGCAGTCCGAGCCAATTTCAAAAATATCAGAAAAAAATCAGCGGGCCGCTTCTCGATCGTATTGATTTGCATGTGGAAGTGCCTAGAGTGCAATTTGAAAAATTATCCAGAGACGAACTTTCCGAGCCGTCCGTAAAAATTCGGGAACGGGTGGAGAAGGCGCGCGAGATTCAGAGCCGGCGTTTCAAAGGGCTCGACATCCAGACCAACAGCGAGATGACCGGCAAGGAAATTCGGGAATTTTGCCAGCTCGACGAGAGTTCCATTGATCTGCTTCGCGCGGCGGTGAATCGCCTGCATCTCTCGGCGCGCGGCTACAATCGCATCCTCAAACTTAGCCGCACGATCGCGGATCTCGCCGGTGAAAAAAATATCGCCACTGATCATGTGGCCGAGGCGCTGCAGTTTCGGGCGAAGGAAGGAGGGTAAACAGTCTAGGTACCTATTGCTAAAATGTAACAAAAATGTTATAATAGCCGCATTCAAATGTTACATTATTATTTATGGCTAATTCACTTAATAAAAGACAGGAACAGATTTTGACATTCCTTGGGGCCGCTACTGTGTCCGTGGCAGTTTCAGAAATCTTTACTTATCTCCAAGACAAAAACTTGGTTGCGGTTTCTCGGATGACTGTCAACCGCGATTTGCGTGGATTGAAAGCGCGTAATTATATTGAGCAACTGGGTTCTGGTCGCGGGGCGACTTATTTTCCGACGCCAGAGTACAAGGCCGCGCGCCCGATAAATGTTGAAGAATATTTTGCGGTCGATCCTGATAAAAGAAAAATTCAGAAAAGTTTTAATTTTGATATTTTCTCTCTTCTTGGTCGAATTTTTACCCCGACAGAGCTTGGAGTTTTGGAAAAGCTAAATGTAAATTATCTGCAGAAGTTGAGAAAGTTGTCGCCGGCGGCTCTCAAAAAAGAATATGAGAGGCTAGTAATTGAACTATCATGGAAATCATCAAAAATTGAAGGGAATACCTATTCACTTCTCGAGACGGAATTTTTATTGCGTGAGCGCATCGAGCCGAAAGGTCACACTCGCGAGGAAACGACGATGATTTTAAATCACAAGATTGCGCTTGACTACATTCGTAAACACGCGAGTAGGTTTAAAAAATTAGACTTGCGCGATATTGAGAATGTTCACGGTCTATTAATAAATGGTTTGAACGTCAAAAAAAACATTCGTCAGGGTTTGGTTCGGATTTCTGGCACCGCCTACCGCCCACTCGATAATAAGTTCCAGATAAGGGAAGCGGTCGAAAAAATGTGCGCGCTGGTCAATAAGCAGAAAAATCCTTTTACGAAATCCATGATCGCGATGATTATGATTTCGTATATTCAACCGTTCGAGGATGGTAATAAACGCGCCAGCCGCCTGATCGGCGACGCGCTGCTTCTCGCTTATGCCGCCTGCCCGCTTTCATTTCGAAGTATTGATGAGTTGGAATATAAAAAAGCAATATTGCTTTTTTATGAACAAAATAATTTTAAGTATTTTAAAGATTTGTTCATCGGTCAATTTAAATTTACCGTTGAAAATTATTTCGGATAGAGAGAGAAATGAGTAATAAAATCGCCACTGATCATGTGGCCGAGGCGCTGCAGTTTCGGGCAAAGGAGGGGTGATAATAAAACTAATGACAAAATCGAACACTTGGCGTATACTTAGTCATTATGCCGATTCCGAAATTGAAAATCAGAGAAAGCCGGACCTATGGCACTGTTAGCGAACGTCAAGCCAGGCGCCGGCCTTCATCTTTATTGGCCTGGATTATTAAAATAGGCCTTATTGTTGTCGCGTTAGGTTTTATCGGCGGGACGGGCCTCGTCCTCTGGGTGAGCCGAGACCTGCCGGATCCGAATAAATTGGCCGACCGACAGGTGGAGCAGAGTACCAAAATTTTTGACCGCACCGGCCAGCATTTGCTTTATGAAATTTATCAGAATCAAAAACGGACGGTAGTCGACCTTAATCAGGTCGCCAAGGTCGCGGTGCAGGCGACGGTCGCGATTGAAGACAAAACTTTCTATGAACATTCCGGTGTTAAGCTGACCAGCATTTTTCGCGCCGGTTTTAATAATTTGATCGGCCGCAAGACCGGCGGCGGCGGCGCGTCCACTCTCACCCAACAGCTCATCAAAAATACCATCATCGGCAATGAGCGCAGTATTTTTAGGAAAATTAAGGAGGCGATTCTCGCTCTTCAGCTTGAAAAGAAATATTCCAAGGATGAAATCATTAAGATGTATCTGAATGATATTCCTTATGGTTCGACAAATTATGGAATAGAGGCCGCGGCGCAGAGTTATTTTCATAAGAGCGCGAAGGATTTAAATTTGCCGGAATCGGCGACGCTCGCCGCTTTGATACAGGCGCCCAGCCGCTACCTTAATGATGTGAATACATTGCGCAATCGTCGCGATTTGGTATTGCGCCTTATGAACGAGCAGAAATATATTACCGACGCCGAGAAACAGGAGGCCCAAAATCAGGCGCTCAGAATTTATCGGAGCGCCGGGATTTTTGACGCGCCGCACTTTGTGCTTTATGTGAAGAAACTTTTGGCTGATCAGTTTGGCGAGAATGTCGTGGATACCGGTGGGCTGAAAGTTATCACGACGCTTGATTACGACAAGCAGACCGCGGCTGAGAAAATCGTGAAGGAAAACGGCGACAAATTCGCGAAGACCGCCAAAGCCAATAACGCGGCCCTGATCGCAATTGATCCAAACACCAGTCAGATCCTCGCCATGGTCGGCTCGCGTGATTTTAATAATGAAGATATTGATGGCCAGTTCAACGTCGCGGTGCTCGCCCGCCGCCAGCCCGGATCATCGTTTAAGCCGTTTGTTTACGCGGCGGCGTTTGAAAAAGGTTATACGCCGGACACCGTGCTCTATGATGTGAACACGAATTTTGATGCTCGCGACGGGAAGATTTATTCGCCGAAAAATTATGACGGCAAGGAACACGGTCTCGTCACGATGCGCAAAGCGCTTCAAGGCTCTCTGAATATTCCGGCCGTTAAAACTATGTACTTGGTCGGCGAACAGCAGACCGCGGATTTTGCGAAACGTTTTGGATACACAACTTTTACCGGCGACTACGGCCTCAGTTTGGTTCTTGGCGGCGCTGAAGTTAGTCCGCTTGAACATACCAATGCCTATGCGGCGCTTGGGAATGGCGGTACGTATCACGCGCCGGTAAGTATCATGAAGGTGAGCGACGACAAAGGAAATAATTTATTTGAGTGGACGCCTGATCCGGGGACAGAGGCGGTGAAGCCGGAATTGGCCGCTTTAATTTCAAGCGTGCTATCCGACAATGAAGCGCGCGCGTTTATGTTTGGTCTGAACAGCACCCTGGTTTTGCCGGATCGGAAGGTTGCCGCCAAGACCGGCACGACTTCGGACAACAAAGACGCCTGGACGATGGGGTATGCGCCGAGCCTCGCGGTCGGAGTGTGGGTCGGAAATACGATTCCGTCGCCGATGCTCGGCGGTGGCAGTCTCCTAGCCGGAACAATTTGGAATAAATTTATGAAAGCCGCGCTCGCTTCGACCACGCCTGAAAATTTCCCGGAGCCGCCTCCAAATGACGCGACTAAGCCGGTACTCCGCGGCCATAATGATGGAATAGTTTTGCCGATTGATGTTACGACCGGGAAAATCGCCGTTTCGACCACGCCTGAAAATTTAATTGTTGAGAAAAGTTTTCTTCCTCCGCATGACATTTTGTATTATGTAAATAAAGATGACCCGAGCGGTCCGGCGCCAACCAATCCGGCGGATGATTCGCAATATGCCGCTTGGGAAATGGGTGTCCAGAATTGGGCGATTCATATGAATGCTTCCGGAACCCCGGTTATTTTTTCCGAGCCGCCGACCGAATATGACACGATGAACGCGCAAACCGCGGAGCTCACGCCAACCCTGACGGTGCTGTCGCCATTGCCGGCTCAGGCGATTCCGTCGCGTGAGATCCCGGTTTCGGTAAAGGTTTCCGCGCCGCGCGGGATTGCCAGCGTTGCTTATCTGATCGATAGCGTAGCGCTCGCTACTGTGAATGAATATCCTTTTAACACGACTTTATTTTTGGAAAAACAGTCAGCCGGTCCGCACACCCTCAAAGTTATCGCCGCCGACGATCAAGGTAATAGTGTCACACAGGAGGTGGTATTCCTTTTGAATGTTGAACCTGATCCGGCGGATTTTTCTTGGTACGATGGCGACTCGGTCACGGTGAAAGGCAGTGATTATCCGCGCGCTTTTTATCTTGTCCCGACGCGATGGGACGCGACCAAGGATATTAAAATATTACTTAGCGGCGGCGGAAAAGCTGAACGGCAGATTTATGATATTGATCACAATGATAAATTTGAAAATGGCCGGGTATTTTTTACTTGGAATCATAGTCCGGGTGTAGGAACTTACAAACTTCGAGCTATAATGGTTGCCAACGATGGCAAAACGGTGGAGCGCTCGCTTACCGTCGTTGTGCAGTAATAGTTCGCACTCACTCACCACCAATTCCCTCCCCCTAGAAGCGGGGAGGACGGAGGAGGGGGTTTCGTTCGTCAAGCGACCACAACCGAAAAAAATATATTAACTATGCGCAGAACTTACCAAAATAAACCATATTTAATGGAAATACGTCGCTCATTGCGTCAAGGTGCAAATAGCGCCGAGCAAATCCTGTGGAAATTTTTACGAGGCAAACAATTGGAATATAAATTTCGTCGACAATATAGCATTGGAAATTTTGTGGTTGATTTTTATTGTCATACCTTGCGACTGGTGATTGAATTGGATGGTTGGACGCATGACTTTGAGAAGACACAAAATAAGGATAAGTTTAAACAGGCATATTTGGAGAGTAATGGATATCGGGTGTTGCGAATTACTAACGATGAAGTGTTTGGTGATGTGGAGGTGTTGCTTAAAAAAATTACGGAAGAATGCGATGTGATAAAAATGACGGCGAAAACCCCACCCACTGTCCCTCCCGCTCCTAGGGGAGGGAAATCGATGAGCGAGATAGTCGTCGCTTCCAAGGGTCTACGCTCACCACCAATTCCCTCCCCCTAGAAGCGGGGAGGACGGAGGAGGGGGTTTTGTCGTTTGCAGGTTGCGAAAACCCCACCCACTGTCCCCCTCCCGCTCCTAGGGGAGGGAGACACCGGCCAAAAACTCGAAAATAAGCCAAAATCGCCACTTTACTATTGACAAACTGGCGATTTTTTAGTATGCTTATCAATCCTTAAACTGCTCCGCCGCATTCCGCGGCTAGTACGTTGGGGATAACGAGGATTTTATGCGGGTTGCCCTTTTTCTCCTGATGTTGTCTCTCTTGTTCGGTTACTGGGCAATCGACAAGCTGTGGAAGCTTGCAATCGCTTTCGCGGTAGTTTCCGCCCTGTTGTTCTTTCTCGCTGGCCATCCCACCGCGTGGGCAATTGCGCATCTGAACGCCGAATATCGCAGGATCGCTCTGGTGGGAATGAGTATTTTGGCGCTGGTCGCTTGTCTTGACCTAATTTACGCCCAGTACCGCGAACGTCGCACCCTCCGCATCAAAGTCCCGAAGTAACGTGTCCCCCCCAGTGCCCCGAACACCTATTCAACGGTGTGTCGGGGCTCTTCTTTTTTAAAGCAACGTCTGCACTTTCGGAGCCGGAAACCCAAGATGAGAATACGCTAGCGGCGTGGCTTTGCGTCCGCGCGGCGTGCGCTCAAGAAAACCAATTTGAAGTAAAAATGGTTCGTAGATTGTCTCGATCGCGTCCATCTCTTCGGCGCAGGCGGCGGCAATCGTATTCAGTCCGACCGGTCCGCCGGAAAATTTCTCGATCATCGTCGTCAGAATTCGGCGATCAACTTCATCAAGTCCAAATTCATCGATGCCGAGCATTCCAAAACTTGCGTCGGTTATTTTTTTATCAATTTGTCCATTGCCCTGGACTTCAGCCACGTCGCGGATGCGTTTCAGGAGGCGGTTGGCGATGCGCGGCGTGCGGCGGGCGCGCGAGGAAATAAGTTTTACCGATTCATTGTCGATTGGGACGCTGAGGATAGTGGCATTGCGGTTAATAATTTTTTCGATTTCGGCCGGTTCATAAAAATTCAGATGGTAGGCGTGGCCGAAGCGATCGCGAAGCGGATTTGAGATCATGCCGAGTTTGGTGGTGGCGCCGATGAGGGTGAAATGGTTGAGAGGCAGACGGATCGAGCGCGCGGCCGGACCTTTGCCGAGGATGATATCGAGCGAATAATCTTCGAGCGCCGGATATAAAATTTCTTCGATGGATTTATTCATTCGGTGAATTTCGTCGATAAACAAAATCTCGCCGGTTTGGAGATTGGATAAAATTGCGGCGAGATCGCCGACTTTCTCAAGCGCCGGACCGGAAGTAATCTTGATCGACGCGCCCATTTCTCTCGCGACGATGCTGGCGAGGGTGGTTTTGCCGAGTCCGGGATTGCCAGAGAGGAGAATATGCTCGAGCGGTTCAGCGCGCTTCTTCGCCGCTTGTATGGATATAATCAGATTTTGTTTCAGCTGTTCTTGGCCGACAAAATCGACCAGGTGCTGGGGGCGCAGGGTAAGATCTAGGACGACTTCGTCCTTTTCGGCGCGCGGTTCGATGAGGCGGTCGGTTTGGATTTCTTCTGGCATAGTTAGCCGATTGATATTTCCAATTTAGAATCCAGCGCCTTCGCGACTTTTTCCAAAAAAGCGATAGACGGGTTATAGGCGCCTGACTCAAGCCTGGCAATGGCTGATTGTTTCGTCCCAATTTTTTTTGCCAAGGCAGTTTGGGTTAATCCTTTTTTGGTCCTTTTCTCAATGATTTGCTGAATTAAAATAAATTCCGGTTCAAGGTCGTGGTAGGATTTGTTAATTTCAGTATTCTTCAGGAGTTGTTTTTTGAAGGTGGCAAAAGATTTCATAGGGAAAAATTATTACAAATCTATTATAACGTATATGTTATAAGCTGTCAATGGTCTGTAGTTTCTGATTAGTGGCATTTAATTCATTAGCTGGAATTTTTTGAGATTTTTTAATAAATCCGTGAAGAAGAATAATAGAATTATTATGAAAAATATAAAGTATTCGAATTTCTTGCTGGCCTCTGATCCGTAGCTCATATAGTCGTTCGGTGATCCTTTTGCTATGAGGCATGCCCAGTCGATGTGAGAATGTTTCGAGCAGGTCGATGGTTCTCAATATTTTCGCGATAGTTGGTTTTTGCAGTCTGAGGATGAACTGCTCAAGTTTTTTATCAAAAAAATTTATCTCCATAGTTGAGGTGTTAGTTGTGGTCCAGGTGGGAGTCGAACCCACATGCCTTTCGGCGCAGCATTTTAAGTGCTGTGCGTATACCAGTTCCGCCACTGGACCATTTTTTAATTTAAAAAGTATGGACATAATAGCATTTGATTTGCTGAAAATCAAGAGCCTTGTTGCGTTTCGCCCCCTCCCCTTTCCAAGGGGAGGCGAGGAGGGGTTTGCCGTCTTTTGCGACCCCCGGACAATGTCACGTTTGCAGAGAGGATGGCAAACCCCCTCTAACTCCCCCTTGGAAAGGGGGAGGAGCGAGATATCGCCAGTCGAGAGCGAAATGTTATATATTTAACGTAATAAACAATTCAGTTTTCATCTTTTTCATGCTATAATACTCGCATGAAAAACAAAATTAATCTCCGAGGTTATACTTTGATCGAAACAACGGTGGCGATCGCGGTTTTTTTGATTTTTGCGGTTGGAATTTATGGCACTCTTACTTTTGTATTCAAGGGAGTATATCAATCACGCATTAGAATTTTGGAGACGGCAATTCTAAATGATGAGATCGAAAATGTTAGAAATCTAGCTTATGATGACATTGGTCTTAAAAATGGCGTGCCAAGTGGTGTGCTCGAACATGTTAAAACTGTTACAAGAAACGGCGTAAGTTTTATAGTAACGACATCAGTCCGCTACGTGGATGATCCATTTGATGGTACGGCTTCCGGCATTCCCAACGATCTGGCGCCTAATGATTATAAGTTAGTTGAATTATCTATCAATTTCATCGGTCGCGTCCCGCTCGCCCCGCTATCTTATACAGCTCAGTTTGCTCAGACGTTTTCAGAGACGAGTACGAACAAAGGTTTGCTCTATATTCAGGTTGTAGACGCTGAGGGGCTGGCGGTAGATCAGGCTACAGTGCGTATCTCGAACGCTTCGACCAGTCCGCCAATTTTGATTGATGATTTCACCGACAATACCGGTTGGTATAAATTGATCGAAGCGCCGACGGGGACGCTAGCTTATAATATCTTTATTTCCAAGAGCGGATATTCAAGTGACTTTACGACCTCATCGAAACCGTCAAATCCAAATCCAACCAAACCCCCGGCCAGTGTCACGAGTCACAATATCACCACGATGAGTTTTGCGATTGATAAGGTCAGCAATATTAATTTTCGTACGATCACCAGCACCTGCGAAGCTGTTCCTTCAGCCTCATTTTCGATGAAGGGTCAGAAACTGATTGGATCGGTTCCCGCGGTTTACAAATTTGACAAGACATTGACGACCAATGGCAGTGGAATTTATAATTTATCCAATGCAGAGTGGGACACCTATTCGTTTAGCGCTATCGGGACGACCTATAATATCGCCGGAACAATACCGCTTTCACCATTTACCTTACAGCCGGACAATAATCAGGATGTGTATATCATGCTCAGCCCTTATACTGCCAATTCGTTGTTAGTGAAAGTCAAAGATGCCTCGTCCGGACTTCCACTTTCCGGCGCGACGGTAAATTTGAGCGGCGGATCGGTGAATAAAACCGGTGAAACGGGTCTGGGTTTTATCCTGCAAACAGATTGGTCTGGCGGTAGCGCTCAAGTAAATTTTGTTAATGCAACTAAATATTTTTCGGATGACAGCATGATTGAAAACAATAAACCATCTGGCGATATTTTACTCAGAAAAGTTGGTCAGAACTATGTTTCGAGCGGTATGCTAGAATCGTCGACTTTTGATCTTGGCGCTCCGGTAAATTTCAGCAACATCGCGATTAATCCCATAAATCAATCAACTTCAACCGGTAATACGCCGGTTCTCCTTCAACTGGCCGCCAGTAATTCCAGTTCGCCGGCGAGTTGGAATTTCCGAGGCCCTGATGGACTGAATACCTCCTACTATTCACCGACGAACACCACTATCTATAGCGGGGAAAACGGCAATCGTTACGCACGTTATCGTTTGTTCCTCAGCACGGCCGACGCTGGCTATTCGCCGGATGTTTCGGATGTGTCCCTTACTTATACCAACTCCTGTCTCGCGCCCGGGCAAGTATTTTTTAATGGTTTTGCTTCTTCGACATATACGCTGACCGTGAGCAAGCCTGATTATACGACGGCTACCGGTTCGATTATGGTTGGAGGCAATGTACAGTCGACAGTAAATTTATCACCTTAACATGGCTTTCTTCAAAAAAAACCAACCGGGCTTTACCATGGTGGAGACGCTGGTGGCAATCAGCATTTTTATTCTATTTAACGCCGTTATCGTTGAAATTTTTTTAACAGCGTTAAGATCATCCGGTACGGTATTCGACCAACTCGATGCTCAGCGTCAGGGTCGGAAAGCGCTCCAGGATTTCGTGACCGAGATGCGATCCGCGAACTATTCGAGCATTGGAGCCTTTCCAATCGAGAAAGCCAGCAGCACGGAAGTAATTTTTTATTCCAATATTAATGATAATGGTTATATTGAGCGGATCAGGTATTCCGTCTTCGGCAATAGATTAATAAAGGGGATAACCGAGCCGACCAGTACTCCGCTTTCTTATAATACTGCTTATGAAGCGACTAGCACGGCGGTTGATATTTTGAACAACGGCACGAGTTCAGTATTTTATTACTATGATGGAAATTTTAATGGCACCTCGACGCCGCCACTGACTTACCCGGTTGATCTTACCAAAATCCGTGTCGTGTCTATGAATCTTCGGATTGACAAAAGTCCGTCCACCTCGCCGGTCGTCTTTATTGTTCAGGGCGAAGCGGAACTTCGAAATTTAAAAGATAATTAAATTTATATGTACAATTTCTCGCTCTCGAAAATTCCCCGCTCGGGCGGGGTAGGGGTGGGTTGGTGGGATAATACCGGAAGCACATTACTCTACGTGATGGTTTTTAGCGCGCTCGCGTTTACTCTTGTCGTGACGATTGCCGCCACTTATACCACATCTGAATATCGAGCCACGGTTTACCGCGAAAATCGAGAGAAAGCGTTCCAAATCGCCGAGTCAGGGATCAATTATTATGTGTGGCATCTCGCTCATGATGGTACGGATTTTACCGACGCGACAACCACGCCTCAGCCATATGTTCATGAATTTAAAAATGCCAATGGAGATACGATTGGTTATTTTTCATTAAAAATCTCCGCCCCGAGTGGAACGTCGACGCTGGCCGTTATAGAATCAACGGGTTGGCTGTCAATTCAGCCGCAGAGCCGGCGAACAGTCAGGGTAACACTGACTCCTCATTCACTCACTGATTATGCCTACGTTAGTAACACTTCAGTTTGGATTGGGAATAGCGACGTGGTTCATGGCAAGTTGCATTCCAACAGCGGCATTCGTTTTGATGGAACGACTGATGCCTCGGTCACGAGCGCAGTTGAGAGTTATCAATGTACGCCGATTCATGGAAGTGGTTGTCAAAATGAAACAAAACCGGGAATTTGGGGGCAGGGCGGTCCGACATCATTTTGGTCATTTCCGGTGCCTGCCGAGGATTTTAGCGGAGGCACGGCCGCATTAAATTTGATTAAGTCAAACGCGCAGGCATACGGAGATGGTTCGTATTTTTCGTCATCGGGTAAATACGGTTGGCTATTACACTTCACCTCGGACGGTAAATTTACCGCTTCGAAAGTCAGCGCGGTAAATTCCTATAAAGGCGATGATCCCGATGGCGGCGATAATATTTGGTTTACGGTGGACGTGAAAACTACTGATCCAGGTACGACCTATTCCTTGCCAAGCAACGGTTTTATCTTTGTTGATGATACTGCTTGGGTGGACGGAGTGCTAAACGGCAAAGTGACGGTAGGAGTCGCGACTGGTAAATCGATCATTTTTAATGATAACATAACTTATCTAAAGCGGGATGGTTCAAGCAGTATCGGCCTTGTATCCGGTCTGGATATTATTATTCCCCATGATGTTCCAGAGACCCTTGCAATTGATGGCGCATTATTTACCAGCAGTGGCGCGGCCAAGCGTTACTATTACTCCGGAGACAAAAAGGACCTGCTTATTTTGTATGGTTCGATTGCTTCGGCCGGCGCCTGGACTTGGCATTATGTTTCGCAAGGTGGTTCGATTGTCTCCGGTTTTAGGGCCGTCAGTTCTACTTATGATTCACATTTTGCCAACAATCCACCGCTTGGATTTCCGCATAGTTCGGTATATGCGATTAGCAGTTGGGAAGAGGTGCATTGAAGTCTATAAAGTCCATAAAGTCCATAAAGTCGCCAGTCCCCGCTTGATACAGGGTAGGCCTGCCTGTCCGGTAGGCAGGGGTGGGTTGGAAAATTACTCGATATTTTTTCGCAAAAACTGCAGTAAATCTGCATTTTTTTTGTAGCCAGCTTACTATTGACAAACAGTCGATTTTATGGTATGATGGTATGTCTAATTTAGAGCGAAAGTTCGCGATAAGTTAGCCAAGCTCGTTGCAAATCACCCCCCCCTGTGACCGCTACGGTCCGAAGGAGAAAACATGCTGCGAAACGTGCGAAAGTCGCATGTGGTATTTGCGCTGTTGGCCGTTTTGTTCGGAGTCATTGGTTTGATCGACATTTATCTGTGGTATACGGATGGAGAAACGCAACCACCTGTCACGGTGGTCAAGAAGACGGCTGCGCCGATTCCGGCTCCACGGACTTCTGTTGTCCAGCCTATCAAAGGTTTGGCGGTAGCGAACCAGCCGATGAAAACAAAGTTGACTCCTTTCGAGGCGCGTCCGCCGTCTGAGGAAGAACGCGATGTGTTGGCAATCCTTTGGGCAATACGGGATAATGAACAGACTAAAGATCCCAACATTTTTTTGTACGATTCCCATAATCGCAGTGGAGCATCCGGAATCGTTCAGATGACGGAGGGAAGTCTAAAGAGCTGGTCGAAGCAATTACTCGGCCGGGAAATGACAATGAAAGAATACCTTCGGGTTGATATTCAGAAGGAGTTTTCTTTCATGGTTATCCAGGCATTTTTCAAGCGCTATCATGATCCTCAGATCGTGTGCGCCTGTTGGCAGTCGCCAAAAACGGACTTCAACTCTACGGTCTCTGATGGTCACTGGACCGTTACGAAATACGTTGAAGAGTGTGTTAAAACTTTAAAGCATCTTAGGCCAAAGCTGGTTGAGGATCTTCCGAGTAAACCATGGGTTAATGAAGGTTGCAAGTTTTAAAGCCCACCGGTGGGCAATAAGCCGGTTCCCTGTTCGCAGGGGACCGGCTTCTTCTTTTTTAAACAAGTTTTATAAATCGGGACGGGATAGCTTGACTTTTTATACTAAAAGTCGTAGAGTCATCTGTTGCTCATTCACCAACCCGTAGCACAATCGAGGAGAAGCCACATGTCTCGAGGAAAACTGTCGTACGGTCAGGATGGCGAACTGGTGTTGTTGCTTAGTGATGGGAAACGTATCGGACATACGAACAATAGTCCGGTAGGCAACAACGGTGTCATACTGCTCATCGATTGTTCGCAAAGCATGGCCGGCGATAAAATTCGTCAGGCCATGGCCGGGGCGACCGAATTTGCGAAGTCAGCTTTAACTCGTGGCGCCGTCGTTGGAGTTGCCTCATTCGGAGATGAAGCGACGCTGTTGGTAGAAACTTCTGCTAACCCGGATGAAATCTGTCGGGCTGTCGAGGAAATCACCACTGGCGGTTACACCAACATGGCGGCTGGCATTACACTCGCAAGCATTGCTCTCAGTGAGTATATGCCCAGGACCATTGTGTTGGTTACCGATGGGCAACCGAACCTTCGGGGGATGACCGACGCAGGAGAGCGGGAAAAAGCCCTCGATGCGGCCAGGGCAGCCAGGCTCCGTGACATCAGGATTATTTGCATCGGTGTTGACGGGGCGGACTTGGAGTTTCTGAAGTTGATTGCCTCCGCGCCCTCACTGGCGCAAAAAGTAGGATGTGGAAACGGCGGTCTACAAAACGCTTTGGCGGCGTCAGTCGACCGGCTTCGTCTCAAGGGGTAGGCAGTTAGTCGCACTTTGACAATTTAAAAATCAAACAAATTTTTTCCAAACCTTAACCAGGAGAACCGATCATGGACTGGACTGAGAAAGCAAACCGCATTGATGCCTACGCCATTCTGGGTGTTTCTGAAACAGCGCCATTAGATGAAATTAAGAAATGTTACCGCGCTTTGGCATTAAAATTTCATCCCGACAAGCATGAGGCGGAGTCAAAGGAAGAAAAAAATCGTTGTGAGGAAAAATTCAAGCAAATTGGCGAAGCTTGGTTAATCCTCAGCGACTATGTCTCTCGGATGGATTACGACGAGGCGCGAAAAAATGTTCAGGCGGGAAAAATTAGTCAAGATCAAAATGATCAGATTGCAAAAGAGGAAAGGAAATGTCGCGAAGCGGATTTACTTTGGCAAGCTAGAGAAAAAGCCAGGGTAGAAGCGGCCGCGAAACAGGTCAGACGTGAGGCGGAAGCCGCAGAAAATGTCAGACAAGAGGCCGTTCAAGCTTCTGCGGAAAGAATGGCCATCGCCGGTCGTACCTACGAAATTCTCGGTATTCTACGAGGAGACGAAATGGAAACAACCGGAGCGGAAATGCTGTCCCGATCCAAAAGGTTACGGGCTGACACCGGTGAAGATGTGGGTCGACTCATTCTGAGGAACCAAGAATACATCCCCCGTTATTTTCAAGGCAATGTTGTCTTCGTCTTTCCGGCATGGCGCAATCCAGACGTTGAGGAAGATATTGCCTGTATTTACTGGGACGATCAATGCTGGGTTCAAGACTGGTTTTGGTTCGATAACCCTTGGCACGGTTATGATCGCCTTCTCCGCCGTAAGAATTAGTTTGAATTAGGGAGATAATCATGAAAAATGATACGCAACCGAGCAAAAGAATGAATGTCGCTCCTTCCGTTAGCGAACTAAAGAAGCGGCGGAATCCGAGATTTGCGGCGGCCGAGGCGGCGCGAAGAAAGTTTGTAGCTTTCTTTGTTCTCGTGTTGATCGGCGGTGTCATATGGAACCTTGGTAAAAATGGAACTAACAAAGATAATACGGCACAAACTGTGAAACAAGCGGAAGTCGCAAGTACCATTTTCGATGTGAAGGAATTGAAAAAGGAGCTTGCGGTTAGGGAAGAGGAGGATCAGCTTAAAAAGCTACTTATTGAAGCTTATGAAAAAAAGCAGGAGCAACTTCAAGTAGCTGCGCCATCACTACCGAGGCCGAATGAAGATGCAGCCGAGCGTCGGATTATAATAAATTCCATCCTCGGCGCGATTCGACAAGGTTGGGGGGATGACGATGATATGGAAAATGTGCAAACCTATGTCACGACGGAAATGATGGAAAAAAACATTGTTGGCGTGGGTATGACTTTGCCGAAGCTAAAACGGTGGTTTCCTGTCTGTTTTGGCCATGAAATTACGGTGAAAGAGTACGTGGGAAATGTTGGAGAGCAGTCTGCACTGACTCGATGTGCCGTCGAGCATTACTGGGATCGTTATCATGATGCCAGAATCGTTGCTTCTTGTTGGATGACCGGTCAGACGAATTTCAGGGAAAAAAGCGATCTGCCGCCATGTGGTAATCATTGGTGTAATACACTTGCGTACTACATGGAAGAAGATTTTCTTAAGGAACTAAAAAAGGGTGATCGCCCTCAATTGGCCATACCAATTAGTAAAGGCCGCCCAATCAAAAGTGAGCCATGCATATGGTGAGGCCACGTAAGCAGATCGAAGAAAAAAAGCGGATCACCGTATCCGTAAAACAAGAGCCCCAGGCAATCCCTGCGGGCTCTTATTATTTTAACTCAGCCCCCTCGTCGTCCGGCAGGTTTTGGTGTATAGGTCGCGGAAGATATTTTCAGGATCGGTTTGTCGTTTAACTTGGTCGTAATTTTTTTTATTCCAGGTTTGCCAAAATTCTTGCTCGGAATAGTAATTTCCGGAGATAAGAGTTTTGATTCCGCCGATGTCCATTAGTTCCTCTTCAAACATCCGGTAATAATTTTTGTCTCTTTTACTCAGGCCGTAAATGGCGATATCCAGAAACAATTCATCCTTAATTTTTTCAAAGTATTGGTCCGAGACCCATTCGTACTTCCTGACAATTTTGTACGGCACGCACCACAGTGGAAAAAAGTTTACTTCTTTTTCGTACCACTCCATGAAAGTGTTCATTTTTGAAAAAGGTATAAAGGTGTCCAGAGTAATTGGAATCTTATTTGCAGGAATTATTTTGCGGAATTTTTCAACTAGTTTTAAAATATTGGTTGAGTTGATGAATTTTCCGAACAGCAATCGGCCGAGAAAGGTTTTGGGGGTGACATTAGTCACGCCTTTGTCGTAACGGAAGAAATAATCAGGCGTCCTTAGGTAATCTTCCTTTCGGTTCTTGGTACTCAGATAGTAAACCCGCATCCAGTCATAGTTGTGCGTGTAGGGAGCCTCCTCAACGAAGTTCCCGATGCTTAGCACGTATTCGGTCGGGGAGTGGATGATGCCGTCCATGAAATCCGCGTCTTTATTTTTAAAACGCTTCCAAATTGCTGTTTTATATTCCTCAAGAGTCTGATATTTTTCGTAGGTTACTTTCACGAATGGTTTTGCCGGTATGAGTCTAAATTTGAGTTTTGTGACAATCCCCAGAGTGCCAAAGGTGCCGTGCACCATTTGAAACACTAACTTATTTTCATTTTCCGGCGTACAGATCAGCGTTTCGCCTTTCGCGGTTATTACTTCATATTCGAGACAAGTATCGTGAAAACCGCCGTATTTGTAGGACATGGATTCTATCGAACAGCCGGCGACCGCTCCGCCGATGGTGATGGTTTTGAGCTCCGGAACGACAATTGGGACAAGGTTATATTTAATGGTAGCGCTTACTAAATCCACAAAAGTAACGCCCGATTCCGCGACACAAATTTTATTTTCAGGGTCGATGCTGATAATTTCGGTTAGGTCGCTGATGTCGATTTTTTCGTCCAGATGTCTTTTGTCATCCGGCTTTGGCACTTCGTGGGAAACGGATTTCTTTTTTATCGAGACGGGGTTGGCGCCATGATGCTTTTGGAGTTGGTCTGCAACTCGGCTTATTTTTTGATCGTGAGTTAGCATACAGGTTTGCCTTAACTTGTTATAGTTTGCTATAATAGATACGAAATTTTATCAAGACTGACTATTTATGTCCAGAGTTACGAAACTTGTTATTCCGGTTGCCGGCCTCGGCACGAGATTTTTGCCGGCCACCAAGGCTCAGCCCAAGGAAATGTTGCCGATTGTCGACAAGCCGATCATTCAGTATGTCGTCGAGGACGCGGTGAAATCCGGCATTACCGATATTATTTTGGTTACCGGTCCCAGCAAACGCGCCGTCGAGGATCACTTCAGTCCGAATTATGAATTGGTTAACTGGCTGAAGAAACAAGGCAAAGAAGAAATGGCGGAGGAAATTAAGAAAATTGCCGATTTAGCGAATTTTATTTTTATTAGGCAAAAGGGCCCGTATGGCAACGGTACGCCGGTGCTGTGCGCCAAAGATATTATTGGCGACGAACCATTCGCGGTGATGTGGGGTGATGAATTTTTTTACACTCCGGAGCGGCCGCATCTCGCTCAGCTCCTTGATGTTTTTGAAAAATATGGCGATCCGGTCCTCACCGCTTATGAGGTCGGAAAGGATGAAGTGTCGAAGTATGGAATTTTGGATGGAACGAAGATTGATGATAAAGTATTGGAAGTAAAAAATATTGTCGAGAAACCTGAGCCAGACAAGGCGCCGTCGCGGCTGGCCGCGCTTGGCGGATATATTCTAACGCCGGACATTTTCGACGCTCTCACGAAGACAAAGCTAGGAAAGGGCGGGGAGTTGTGGTTGGTCGACGCGTTGTTCAAATTACTAAGGAAGCGGAAGATGTATGGCTGTAAAGTTGACGGGGTTTATTATGATACCGGCTCAAAGCTTGGTTACTTGAAGGCGAATGTTGATTTTGCTTTGCGTGATCCGAAGCTTGGCAAGGAATTTAAAAAATATTTGGTAGCGGTACTTAAGTAAAAATATTATGTTGAATGCAAAAAAATTGCTGGTCGTTTTTAGCGGAGTGTCTTTGCTGCTCCTCGGCGGTTTTGGTTGCAAACCTCCCGCGCAGCCGGTACCAGCTACCACTCTCGAGTACTGGACCGTGTCTGAGGATCTTCCGGCTCTACAAACTTTAGTCGCCGGCTATAAGGCCGATCGTCCCTATCTCACCGTAAACATTCAGCAGTTTCGCGCGAATGAGATTTATGATCGGCTGCTTGAAGCCTTGGCTGAAGATCGCGGTCCGGATATCATATCGGTTGATGTGAAAGCGCTCGGTCAGTATCAGAGTAAACTTCAGCCCATGCCGGAGGGTGTAAAGGATACGCTGGTGCGTGTGACAAAAGGTCAGCTTAGCGATTCTGTCGAAATTATTAACAATAATCACGCGTTGTTAACGCTTGATCAGCTTGGCAAGCAATATGTCCAGACCGTCGCGGCGGACGCCGTGAGAGACGGGAAAATTTATGGCCTGCCGCTGTCGCTTGATGTCATGGTTCTTTATTATAACAAGGATCTTCTGGATCGGGCTGGCATTCCCGAGCCGCCGAAGAATTGGCAGGACTTCCAGGCTGACGTAAAGATTCTGAGTAAATTCGACAAAGCCACCGGCAGAATAATTCAGGCTGGCGCGGCGCTCGGCACCGGATCTAATATTCCCGGAAGTAGCGACCTCCTCGCGATTTTGTTCGCGCAGAGCAAATTGCCATTCACCGGCTCTAACCAGGCGCAGTTTAATATTCCTCCTCGAAATTTTCAGGGCGGCGCGGAAACCCCGGGCGGGCAAGTGATGAATTTTTATACTGATTTCGCGAATCCGGCGCGCGACACCTACACCTGGAACGAGCAAATGCCGAACGCGCTCGAAAGTTTTGTAAACGGCCAGTTGGCTTTTTTCTTCGGCTACAATTTTCAACGTTCAATAATAAAAAATAGAGCACCTAATCTGAATTTCGATATATTGCCGATGCTGCAGCTAGCTGATGATCATCCGATTAATACCGCGAATTATTCGTTGCAGTCCATACTTCTGAAATCGAAACGCGGGAATGAGGCGTGGGCTTTGATTGACTATCTCGCCCGTTCCGGCGCCAATAAAGAATACTTGAAAATGACGGGCAGGCCGACCGCCCTCCGTAGTAATATCGCCGATCAGAAAAAAGATCCGGAGCTCGCGCCGTTCGCCTCGCAACTTTTGACAGCGGAAAATTGGTATCGAGGAAAAGATTTCGCCGCCGCCAACAAAGCGATTCAGGATATGTTTCATGAGTGGGTACAGCCGGTTTCGGATGATAAAATTTTGCAGTACCACAAAGAAGTGTTAGATCGCGCCGCCGGCAAAGTGAATCAAACTTTTTAGAAATATGAAATTGAAAGTTTATTTAATTGGTTTTGGTTTGATTGCGCTGGGATTATTTTTTCAGGCTGGTAAAGCGCAGGCGGCGGAAATTAACGCATGTTTTTGTATTGATCAAACAGGAATCGGTAAATGCATCTCTGCGGCAGACGAGGTGGATTGTTATAAAAAGACAGAATGCTTCGGGCACTCTCCAATCGCTGATTCTCCAGCCTGGGAACAGACGGCCGCCAATTGTGATGCATTTTTGCTAAAAAGTAACTATGGGTCCGGTGCTACGGGAGGTAGCACGCAACCATCTACTCCGGGAACCCCACCATCCCCTCAAGGTCCGAAATCGACCCTCAGCGCGCTCATCACCGAATGTGGGAAGGCTGGAACGATTGAAAACTGGAATCCGGATTGTAAAGATATCACAGTTTTTATTTCCTTAGCCTTGCAAATTGTTGAATTTATGTTTGGTATTATCGGCAGTATCGCCCTGTTGTTCTTCGTGTACGGCGGGTTCGTGTTTATCCTGTCGCAGGGCAATCCCGAACAAATTACCCATGGCAAAGCGATCATCGTCTCGGCGGTGCTTGGGATTATCATTGCTTTTAGTGGGTATGCGCTCGTCGATTTCATAGGAGGCGTGGTGGGGGTTAAATCGGAGTATAGACTTTATTAAGTATGATTTCGAAAAAGTTTTTAAAAATTCGATATTTATTTGGCTCATTAATTTTCGTTGTCTTATTATTTCCGTCAGGTCCGGCAGAAGCAAGCGGTTCATGTTTTTGTTTAAAAAATGGTGAGCCGTCGTGTCATACCCTTAATCAAGGGGATTGTATGTCGAGCGCCTCTGAACCTTATGGCGCATGTTCATGGGATGGAACAGATCAAATTTGCGCTCAGCATGTCGATGAGCTTAATCTGACAAAGTCAAAGCCCGCCGCCTCACCCGTCGCTGGTGATACAGAGGATAAGATTCAAGAAATTAAGGCCGAGGCGTACGTGACGCTCAGCCAACTTCCTGTCACTAGCCCCCAACAAATCATCGGTCTCGCGGTAAGAGTTTTGATGATGTTCATGGGATCGATCATGTTCGTGCTCGTGGTGTATGCTGGAGTGATGTGGATGACGGCGCAGGGAAATTCGGAACGGATTGAAAAATCCAAAAAGATTATGGTCTGGGCGACGCTCGGCGTGGCGGTGATGCTCCTAAGTTATATCGTGGTGAACTTTGTTTTTACCTCGATCTCAAGTTGATAATATGAAAAAAATCATCATTCTCGTCTTTCTATTTTCTATTTTCTACTTTCTAAATCCTCATTCCGCGCTTGCCGCCTGCCCACCAGGCACTCCAGATGGTACGGTTTGTCTTGAAAATCCTTTGGTCGGCGATCCAACATCTGCGAGTAAAATTATCGGTACGCTCATAAAAGGTGTCCTGGCTGTTTTGGGTTCGATTACTCTCCTGATGCTCATTTGGGGAGGTTTTCAATGGCTTACCTCGGCTGGCAATAGCGAAAGAGTTGAGAAGGGTTCGAAAACGATGCTTTGGGCTCTGATTGGCACGGTTCTTATTCTTTCCGCCTATATTTTGATCAGCACTTTGACCAACATTCTCAGTACCGGCAAACCATAGAATTGTGTCAAAAAATTAGGCATGGTATAATATTTCAAGTATCGCAAATATATGCAAAAAAATAAATACGGAAAGGGGGTGGAATTATGAACAAAGTACAGAAATTAGTTTCCGTCATGGTAATGGGTATGAGCCTGTTTTCCGTCGTTCCAGCCTTAGCGGCGAATATTGACGCTGGTGAGTTATTGCCAAGCGCTATCGCCCAAACCATTGGTTTGTCCACTGCGGATGTGCGCGTTACAATCGCCAAAATTATCAGAGTGGCCATGGGTCTCCTTGGTATTATCGCGGTAGTAATCGTCCTCATCGGAGGTTTCACCTGGATGACAGCCGGCGGCAACGACGAGAAAGTTGGAGAAGCCAAGAAATGGATTTTCTCCGGCATTATTGGTCTCGCGATTATCTTGTCCGCTTACGCTATCGCGAATTTCGTGATCACCAATTTAGTTAGTGCGACTACATCCCCTTAATTCCCATTAAAACTGCTCCTAATTTTCTACTGGCCTCGCGCCATGCGAGAATTGGGAAGCGGATTATACCTTTTAGGAGTAGAATGTATAATCGCTAAGTAATTCCCCGCTTGGGCGGGGTAGGGGTGGGTTGGTGAACATTCACGAACCCCTCCCTACCCTCCCCCCGAGGAGGGATTTGAACGTCGAGATGACACTATTATATGAAAAATAAATTATTAGTTGTCGCTTTTGCATCATTGTTGTTATTGGGTCTTACTTTATCAAAATTACCCGCTTCCGCGGCGATTGAGTTTACCACTCAGGGACCGGATTTGGGTGTTAAATATCCAGGTTACGCCGGTCTTTCCAACGTTGACCCTCGTATTACGACCGCTAAACTGATCCGAATCGCGCTGAGCGTGCTAGGGACGCTTTTCTTGTTAATCGTTCTCTACGGTGGCTTTCTGTGGATGACAGCCGGCGGCAACGAAGACCGGGTCGGTGAAGCAAAAAAATGGATTGCCTCGGGGGTAATCGGGCTCGCGATTATTCTTTCAGCTTTTGGGATTACCACTTTCGTTCTGAACAATCTGACAGCGGCGACGACCTCGGGTGAGGCCACCAGTATTTAGAATTTTTATGGGTTTAATAAATAAAATTGGTCTTACGATCGCTCTGGCACTGATGCTTTTCATGGTGCCACTGTCCGCTCTGGCCGCGGACAAATATGGTATAGACGCGACACAGCAAGCCACGGGCGGCCTTCTTCCGTCAACCGTCGCGGGAGCAAAAACGGTGCCTGAGGTAGTTGGCGGGATAGTAAAAGTTGCGCTATCGCTGATTGGTATTGTTTTCTTTGGTTTAATTTTTTATGCCGGATTTGTTTGGATGACAGCGCAGGGCAATTCAGAAAGAGTCGAATCAGCAAAAAATACTATTACTGGCGCCGCGATCGGTCTTATTATCGTGATGGCGGCGTATGCGGTGACGAATTTTGTCTTTACCAATTTGGCGCCGGGCGGTGGCGCCAGTTCAAATCCCGATCAGGCATGTATTGCCAAAGGTGGAAGTTGTCAGCCTTTGGGACCCACCTGCATTTCGCCCAAACGCATTGGATATAACGAGTGTACAAGCGCAGCCAATTTGCAATGTTGTTATTAGGTTCAACAATAAAAAATATATTTCTTAGGATAAGATTATGAAAAAAATATTTTTCGCTTCAACAATAATCTGCAGTTTGTTAGTTTCGGGAGTGGTGCTAGCCGCCGGTCCGTTTGATGCCGCGAACACAAATTTAGGTAGCGCTCTAAAAACGACCGGTCTCTCAAGTGAAATTTCCACCAGCATCGGCACGGTTGTCAAAGGGCTTCTCGCGATCGTTGGCACCTTATTTTTGCTTCTTACTGTTTACGCAGGTATCACCTGGATGACAGCGCAAGGCAATGAAGAAAAAGTAACCAAGGCAAAAGGTACGATCGAAGCGGCGGTAATCGGTTTATTTATCGTGATGGCGGCCTATGCGATCACCGCGTTTGTGACGAGTAAAGTTGGAGGAGTAGTATGATGAAATTTTTTAAATTATACATTTTAGCGGTTGGGCTCATATTTAGCGTTGCGAGTCCGGTCGCGGTCGGAGCGGTCGATACCAGGAGTTTGGAAGAACAGATCGCTGGCAAAGCCGGGTATGCAACTGTAGGTGTGAATGAGTTCACTCTGTCCGAGACGATCGGGCGGGTGATTAAGGTGGTTTTGGGATTTGTCGGCACGCTTTTTTTCGCTTTGACTGTTTATGCCGGTTACCTCTGGATGACGGCATCTGGAAATGAGGATCAAGTAACCAAAGCAAAGGACGTTTTGAAAATGGCTGTCATTGGGATAATAATCGTAGTCGCGGCTTATAGTATTACCACGTATGTCTTGATTTTTATGGCGCAATCGACTTCATTCAGCAGTTCAGTAGGTAAATAATTATGAAACTCTTTAATTTTTTGTTACTGACAACTGGCATGATCGGTTTTTTCGTTTTCATTTCTCCTGCCTCCGCTCAAAATTACGCTCCGATTCAAGGAGCGTGGGATCAGCTTGGCCATGCAGCCGGAGCGAGTGGCGCCGGATATGGCGAGGCGGTGGATCCACGTTTAATTGTTTCGAATATAGTGAAGGTAGCTCTCGGTTTAGTAGCGACGATAATTTTTGTTCTCATGGTTTATGCTGGGTATAAGTGGATGACGGCCGGAGGCAATGATGAGCAAATCGCCGATTCGAAGCGGATGATTTTTAATGCGACGATTGGTCTCATTATAATTTTGGCGGCCTACGGTATCACGATTTTGATTACTAATTTGGCGTTGGGACGCAATCTTGGTAGTGGCGCCAGCGGCGGTTCGTCATTAGAAAATGCGATAGAGAAAGTTTCTCCACTATGAAAATTTGGTTTTACTACGCTAAGTCCGGCGGAGGGCACAAAGCTCCTGCCGAGGCTTTGGCTCGTGAAATGCAAAAATTATATCCGGATCAGAAGATTAAGCTGGTTGATTTGGCTGAAAAGGCCGAACTTTTTTTTAGGTACGCGATTGAGGATTGGTATGCGGCTTTGATCCATTATATTCCCTGGCTGTATTCGCTTCTCTATATAATAAATAATTGGCGGCCGGTCATAACGGCTGAAAATAAAGTTATCAATTATTTCGTGAAGCCTTGGATCAAGGCTCTGCTGGTGCTTGATCGCCCGGACGGAATAGTTTCCACCCATTTTTTTCTTTCGCCGCTCAAGGTTGCCATGCGTGAACTCAAAATTTCCATTCCAATCACGGTGGTCGTGACCGAGCCTTTTAGCGTGCCGCCAACCTGGTTTTATTTTCCGGAAGAGAAATTCGTTGTTTTTTCCGCCGCCGCAAAAGCGATCGCCTTGAAAAATGGGGTGTCTGAAAGCAATATCGCGGTTTTCCAGCCGGTTATCAATCATCCGGTTTTGATATTGGATGAAAATGGCATCGCGTTTATAAAGGAAAAGTACGGTTTAACAAAGGGTAAAAAAATGGTTCTGATTATCGGCGGCGCTAACGGTCTGCCGCGGGGAGAGAAGATTTTTTCGGCGTTGCTCGAGGACTCGGCTGATGTTGAGTTTGTGGTGGTTTGCGGCGACAACAAACATTCTTTGGAAAAAATGCGTGCTATTTCAGAGAAACATCCAAAGATGGCGGTGGTGCTGGGATTTGTGAAGGAAATTTCTGAGCTGTTGGCCATTGCCGATTTGGTAATTGGCAAGGCTGGAGCCGGCGTGGTTTTTGAAACATTATTAAATAAGAAACCACTCCTTATCACCCATTATATTTATGGACAGGAAAAAGGAACAATGAAATTTGTGGTGAAAAAAAATCTTGGCTGGTACGAGCCCAGGCCTTCGCGTATCGCGCAGAAAGTTCGGGAGTGCCTCAGTCCGGAGGAGCAGAGTCGCATCGCGGCGGCGCATGAGGCGCTCAGGCTTGCCCCCGGGAATGAGAAAGTAGCAAACTATCTCTTTCGCTCTTTGTCTGAGCGGCAGGCCTGCCTACCGGACAGGCAGGCTTGATTTTTTTGCGGAAATATAGTATAATCAGCCCTGCCTACCGGTAGGCAGCGAGAAATTTTATATGGTGTCTATAGTGTAATGGTTAGCACGAGAGATTGTGGATCTCTCAGATTGGGTTCAAATCCCAATAGACACCCCAAGTGAAAAATCCGAAATCACAAATCCGAAATCCGAAACTCGAAATCCCAATGACCAACAAAAAAACCAACCTCGATGTTGGTTTTTTGTTGGAATTTTGATATAATATTGGTGGGACACTTAGCGTCCCTAGAACGACGCTCAGCGTCGTGACCCTGCTAGGAATCGAACCTAGATCCGCAGCTTAGAAGGCTGCTGTTCTATCCATTGAACTACAAGGTCAAAGCGCAATTATACTACTTTATTTTCGCTAAAAAATCAAGCTTTAATATTGATATGAAGAAACTAGGCCTGTTTGTTCTAACAATAATTTTTTCTTTTGGAATCGCGCAGTTTTCACTCGCGCAAAATTATGGTCTTGATGATACCGCCAAGAAGGCCAATTATGATACCACCGGCAAGACGGATATCTATTCCCTGCTTGGTACCGCTGTAAAGGGTTTTCTCGCGGCCTTATCGATCGTTTTTTTCTTTCTGATTACTTATGCCGGCTTAATGTGGATGAAGGCGCGCGGCAATCAGGATGAGGTGACGCGAGCCAAAACTATGGTCGAGGAAGCTATCATTGGTTTGGTGGTTTCGGCGTCCGCGTATGCCCTGACAAATTTCGTGCTAGGTAAATTAAATCATTGACAAAAAACCTTTCGTCTGCTATAGTCTACCCATTAAATCTACACCCCCAAACGATTGAGGACATGCCCTCATTACGCTTGGTAACATCTATGCATGTATGATAGATACAAAGAAAAAACAGGCAATCATTAAGAAATTTCAGACTCACGCCGGAGATACCGGTTCGAGCGAGGTCCAAATCGCGATTTTGACCGCCGAAATTGAGGAACTCAGTCTTCATTTGAAGACACATCCGAAGGATCATTCGTCCCGCCGCGGCCTCCTCCGCAAAGTAAATTCGCGCCGCAGTTTGATTCGTTTCCTGAAGCGTGAGAATCCGGAGAGTTACGAAAAACTCATAAAAAAACTTAAAATAAAACAGGGTCGCGTGATCGAGAAGCTTGGCGCCGCCGGCGCTGTTGCCGAGGAAGAAGAATTGGAAGTAGACGCGGCCGCTCTCGTAGAAGAACATGAAACCACAACTAAATAAAAAAGCTCATCCTTTGAAACATCCCGACCAGCGCGTTGGGGTGTTTATTGATGTCCAAAACATGTATTACAGCGCCAAAAATCTTTTTAGCGCCAAGGTAAATTTTGGAAACATCGTTCAAGAAGCGATCGCCGGAAGAAAGATGATTCGCGCCATTGCCTATGTGGTAAGCACCGAAGGCAAAGAGGAACAGCCGTTTTTCGACGCTTTGTACAATCTGGGAATTGAAACCAAAGATAAGCCATTGCAAATCTTTTTTGGCGGTGAGAAAAAGGCCGACTGGGATGTCGGGATCGCGGTAGACGCGATTCGTTTTTCTCCGAGCCTGGACGCGATTATTCTTGTGAGCGGTGACGGAGATTATGTGCCGCTGGTTGAATATTTACGAAATCAAGGCAAACAGGTTGAGGTGATGGCTTTTGGCGAAACTACCTCTAGTAAATTAATTGATTCCGCCGATGATTTTATCGACCTCAGTGCTGACAAAGGAAAGTTTCTGATTCAGGACCGAAGGTACAGCGCGAAGTTAGCTCGACCGAATGGTTTAAAACCCGAAACACGAAATCCGAAATCCGAAACAAATACCAAAATTTAAAAATTTTAATTTTGTGTTTGTTTCGAGTTTCGAAATTTGAATTTCGAATTTAATTCAGAGGGGTTGGTCGGTGGACACAAAGACCTTTACTGAGGTCTGAAGCTCATCGGTCAACTTCAAAAAAAAAATTAATATGGACGTCAAACAATGGTCGCTCTCTTGGGGCGGCAGGACACTCTCGGTGGAAACTGGGAAATTTTCGTTACAGGCAAACGCCTCGTGCACGGTTCGCTATGGAGACACCGTGATCCTCGCGACCGCTGTCATGAGCAAGAACACCCGCGACGGGATCGATTTCTTCCCGCTCATGGTGAACTTCGAAGAGAAACTTTACGCCGCCGGTAAAATCAAAGGCAGCCGCTTTATCAAGCGCGAAGGCCGACCGACTGAAGACGCAATTCTCTCCGGTCGCCTCGTGGATCGATCGATCCGCCCGCTTTTCGACAGTAATCTGCGCAACGATGTACAGGTAATTTTGACCGCGCTTTCATATGATGGAGAAAATGATCCGCAAATTCCGGCGCTTATCGCCGCTTCGATCGCGCTTTCTAATTCATCAATTCCTTGGAACGGTCCGATCGGCGGCGTTCGAGTCGGCCGCGTCAATGGCGAATGGAAAATTAATCCGAGTTCTGTTGAGAGAAGCGCCAGCGATGTTGACCTCGTAGTTTCCGGCACTCCCGACAAGGTGGTGATGGTAGAAGCCGGAGTAAAAAATGTTCCGGAAGAGCAAATTTTGGCCGCGATGAAATTTGGCGCTGAGAATTTGGCACCTGTCATCGATTTGATTAAAAAAATTCAAAAAGAAGTCGGTAAAACAAAAAATGATCTCCTTGTTAATCTCAGCGAGAGCGAAAAAACGTTGCGTGAAGCTGAGAAAAAAGTAAAAACAATGGTTGAGAGTCATGTTAAGGATTGGATTTTTGACAGCGTGAAGAAAAGCCGTCTGGAAAGAGTCGCGATGGTGGATAAATTTACCGAAGCGGCCAAGGAAATGTTGGTAAAGGATGAAACTGACGCTTCGACACAAAAAATAGTTCTCGGTCGAGTGAAAGTTTATGTCGAAGAACATATTTCCGAAGCAATTTTAAAAAGCGATCAGCGTTTAGACGGCCGTAAATTGAATGAGGTGAGACCGCTTCACGTTGAAAAAAATCTTTTGCCGCGTACTCATGGTAGCGCGATGTTCATGCGCGGCGATACTCAGGTGCTCTCAGTGGTGACGCTCGGCGCGCCTGGAGACGTGCAAACTCTCGACTCGATGGAAGAAGACGGCACGAAGCGCTACATGCATCACTATAGTGATACTCCGGCGACTTACGGCGAGGCCGGACCCCTTCGCGGACCTGGCAATCGAGCGATTGGTCATGGCGCTCTCGCGGAGCGAGCTCTTGAACCCGTGCTTCCGGAAGAAAAAGATTTCCCTTATACGATCCGCGTTGTTTCCGAAGTGCTTGGCTCAAATGGCTCAAGCTCAATGGCTTCAACTTGCGGCTCAACCCTTTCTCTAATGGACGCTGGCGTACCAATCAAGGAACCGGTTGCCGGCGTGGCAATGGGCCTCGCGAGCGACGAAAAAGGTAAATGGAAAGTCCTCACTGATCTTCAGGATATCGAGGACGGTCCGGGCGGAATGGATTTCAAAATTACCGGTACTTCTTCAGGAATTACCGCTATTCAGATGGACACCAAGACGCTTGGTTTGACCTGGGATATCGTGAAACAGACTTTCGCTCAGTCGCATGAAGCTCGTTTGAAGATTCTTGAAGCGATGCGCGCGGTTGTCCCGGAGGTCAGCAAGGAACTTTCAAAGTACGCTCCACGCATTGTCACGATCATGATCAATCCGGAGAAGATCCGCGATGTGATCGGTTCCGGCGGCAAAATTATTAATAAAATTATCGCTGAGACCGGCGTTCAGATTGATATCGAAGACGACGGACGAGTGTCTATCACTTCCTCGGATGCGGTGGGTATGGAGAAGGCTGTGCAGTGGGTGAAGGATTTGACCCGTGAAGTTGTGGCTGGAGAAACTTTTGAAGGAACAGTTGTGCGCATCGAAGACTTTGGCGCTTTTGTCCAGGTTCTTCCTGGGCAAGACGGCCTCGTTCACGTGAGCGAGATCGCCTGGACGCGCACCGACAAGCCGAGCGATGTGATGCATATCGGTGATAAAGTAAAAGTAATCGTCAAAGAAATCGACAGCATGAACAGAATAAGTCTGAGTATGAAACAGTTGCTTCCGAAGCCAGAAGGCTATGTTGATCGCCCTGCCTTTGACCGACCGGCTCCGCGACATGGCGGCCCGGGCGGTGGTGGATTCCGACGTGGCGGCAGACCATAAATTCAAAACAAAAAAAGCGCTCATCGGAGCGTTTTTTTATTCTTGACAGGAGTGATGGCACTGTTTGCAAATATGGTGTATATTATTTACATATGCTTGAAAAAATTTCAAAAGGAGAAGATTTAGGGTTGGAGGCTAGGCAAAATTTTCACGACGATGCAGTAGAGAAGTCGGAGATCGCGCCCACTAACACACCCGTTGAAGTGCCGGTAGCTCCAATTTCAAGTTTGGCGAAGGTAGTTGATGAACGTGCCCGAGTTGATGTGGCAGAGATCGAACGATTGAAGAAATACCTCAGTCCCGCGGCTGATACGCATGAGGACTCAGTAGGCGACTTAGATTTTGAAGCTTTATCCAGGACACTTGGTGTTCTGCGGGAAGTCATTGAAAAAAAGTTTGGCGTCGATATTTCCGTTTCGTCACCTTCACTACTTACGCGCGCATGGATAGGTATCAAGAAACTTACAAATGAAGAATTGAGTCACGCCGTCAAAGAATATAATGACGCACTCGAGCTTAAAGAAGTAGCTGAGCAGCGAAGACGCACCATGGCGTCAGCTCTCAAATCTGGAATGCCCAAGAAAGGGCCGAAACCTCCACCGGAAGCGACGATGTAATATACAAATCGTCAGGTGGTCTCCTTTACCTAAACTGTTAGGTTGATTTTTTCTCTATATAATGGTTAAATAGGGCCAAAAAATTGAGGTGGTATAAATGTATATAAAAACAAAAAAAGCCCTCTAGACGAGGACTTTTTTATTGAGGCCGCGAACATTTGTTAGCTCCGAGGCTCAACACTTCGCGGCGGGTGTGATGAGACCTACTCTTCGAACTTCTTACCGACTGTTACTCCCTGCTCTTTGGAGCGGTGTGATTCTTCTTCATGGCGGTTCTCCCTGTGAGTTGTGAAGGAACAGCGAGTGATTTTTATCATTTATTTATCACTCTGTCAATGGCCGGTAGTCATTACCATTTCGCTCCCTCCCCTAGAAGCGGGAGGGGCAGGAGAGGGGTTTCGTCGGTCGTTCAAATTCGTTGCAATACCCCCATCCTCGCCTTCCCCCTAATAGGAGGAAGAGAAGTTGATGAGGATTGATTTTTTCTCTGTATAATGGTTAAATACGTCAATGCCGCGGTGGTGAAATTGGTAGACACGCCAGCCTTAGGAGCTGGTTCTCGCAAGAGATTGAGAGTTCGAGTCTCTCCCGCGGCACGACGTAGGAAATTGCAAGCAAGCGGGGTTTGCTTCGTTTCACTCGGCGACTAATTTGCATTCAATAATTTTAATAAATCTTAATGTATATCCTATGAAAAAAATTATTTTAGGAGTAAGCGCTTTCGTGGTTGTCTTTGGTCCGACATCTTTTGCGGTTCCGGTTTTGGCGGGAATCAATGAACTTAATGGTTCCGAGATAGGGGGTCGGAAGATAGTGGTGAATAAAGCTGTAGGTAACGAATCAGGCAATAATGTTGGCATGGCCATTGCTAAAGGGGTCAAAGAAGTGATGGATGTTTATGACAGGATGGAATTAAAAAGTTTAGTTATAGATAACCATGGTATCAAAGAAGTGATGTATGTTCTCGATAAAATGGCAACTGCCAATGAAACATCAGATCCTATAGCAGCGGTGGATGTTATAATGAAATAGGAGCGACGCTAAGCGTCGCGCAAGGGACGCGTAGCGTCCCACAAATATGCCAAAAAAAAAATTTATTCTCGTTCACGGTTTCGCTTGTACGCCGAAAATGTATTGGTTTCCGAGACTCAAAAAAGAATTGGAAAATAAAGGCTATCCCGTAGAAGCGCCGCAAATGCCGAACCCGCTCATTCCTAAAATTAATGAATGGGTCTCATTGTTGTCAAAAATTGTCGGTACGCCGGATGAAAATACTTTTTTTATCGGACATAGTCTTGGCTGTCAGGCGATATTAAGATTTGTGGAGACGCTTCCAGAAGGAACGAAAGTTGGCGGCGCGATTTTTGTGGCGCCATTTATTGTTTTGTCGGATTTGGAAAGGGAGATAGTCAGGCCATGGGTGGAAACCCCGATAGATTTTGAAAAGGTGAAGAAAATTTTACCAAAGAGTACAGCGATATTCTCTGACGATGACCCGCTTATTCCTATTGACAATAGGGAATTATTTGAGAAGAAATTAGGCAGCAAAACCATTCTTCTAAAACGGCAGAATCATTTTGTAACCATAAAAAACTTTCCATATTTATTGGACGAAATTAACGAATTGTTATTTTAATCCCCTTGTGGAAAAAGTTATAGACAAGGGAGCCAGTTGTATAGTATTATTATCTGGTTAAAATTAATTTTTATTTATTATGTCACTGACAACATTGACTCTTGAGGATTTATATTCCGAACTCAGCGACCTCGCGCGCGATCAAGGTATCGACAGCAAAGAATCATGGGATGAGCTGATCGACGAAGTAGTTGAAGGGCATCTTGATCTCGGAGAATTGGACCTCGAACAAGACACCGAAGGCATGAAGGAGCTCCTTCGAGCGCGCTGGACGGCTTTCAAGAAAGAAAGCGCCGTTGCTAAGGCCGAAGAAGACGAAGTAATCGAGGAAACTACCGTACTGGTAGAGCCCAAGGAAAAAGATGACGGAATGGATGATTTGAAGTCAGAAGAAGAGGATTATTAAACTTTAAATGTTATCCACACCCGCCTCTTCGGCGGGCAGGCAAAAGCCCTTGACAGGGGCTTTTGAATTTGGTAATATCTAGCTCACGAATCTCCCTTATATATAAGGGCCACGTCCAACTGAAAGATCTGACCTATTTGGACCTCTGGGTAAGTCCCGCTAAGCGGGATCTGTAGGTAGCATAACAATAATGTTAAACACTACTACAATTTCTTACTCGGAACATCCAAGTAGCTAACACAGCAACTTTTTTGCTGAGCGCCGCTTGATGCGGCGTATTTTTTTGAAAAAATTAAGTTTACAGATGGTATCCAGTTCTACAGATATAAATTATCCGTGAAGCTGGATGCATCCGTAAAATCAGAATTCGGAAATAATGGCTGGTCAGGGTGCAGGTACTTTGACAATTCATATAGCAATCAAATTCAAATAGGGTATGTAGGATACCGTAATTTTCGTAGTTGAAAATTATAGTACTACACAATAATGCAATTAACTAACCCCGTACCATGTAAGGTACAGGGTGAAAAAGTCAAACATGTAATATTCTTGCAGAGTGTTTACATGTTCAGAAAAAAACGAGACCCATGTACCATGCAAGGTACAGGGTAAATAAAAAATATCACGACCATCAAGTCGTGATCCTCCGATTAAGCACCGGAGGTTCAATGAAAGCACAAGTAAGTGTTTTCG
>CAYHHR010000002.1:0-56699 GCA_964356495.1 uncultured Gammaproteobacteria bacterium
GATGATTGAAAATATTTTGCAGTTTGAAAAAGATTATCCCGGCGCTAAAATTTTTAAACTTGAAACAAATTATCGCTCCAGCCGGGAAATTTTGGAAGTGGCAAACAGTATCATCGAAAATAATCGTGAGCAGTACAAAAAAAGTTTGAAGACGGTCTTGGAAGGTGAGAAGCCCGATCTGTTTCCACAGTTAGACCAGCAGTCCGAGGGACAATTCGTGGCGGAAAAAATCGCGGGGCTGCTCAAGGCCGGCACTTCGCCCTCAGAAATCTCGGTGCTATTCCGGGCCGCTCATCATTCGCAGATGCTTGAAGTTGAGCTTGTCCAACGCGGGATCGAGTATGATTATCGCGGCGGCGTGCGATTTTTCGAGCGCAGCCACATCAAGGATGTGCTGGCATTTTTGCGTGTTCTAAATAACGTCGCCGATTCGGCCGCCTGGCTGCGCCTCCTCATGCACGAGGAGGGGATCGGGCCAGTCGCAGCGCAGAAAATTATCGAGACGCTTCGCGCTCTGCCATCGGCAAATGTAGTTGTTGACGCGGGTCGTTCCGCGCTTTCCGGCAAGGCGTTGCTTGGTTGGGAAAATTTTGCTATTATCTGGGGTCAGTTGCTCCAGGCGCCGATCACTGTGCCGAACGAACTCATTCAAACAATTCTGAAATCTTCGTACCGCGATTATCTGGAAACGGAGTTTGTCGACAGTAAAGAGAGAATGCAGGATCTGATGCAGCTCGCAATTTTCGCGGAAAAGTTTGACGACCTTTCGGAATTTCTCGCGAGTACGACGTTGCAGGAAACGTTCGCTCCTCCGACCTACCTCTCTCCGGCTCTCTCCTCTGCGGAGGCAGAGAGGGATGTTGAACCCTCGCCTCCGCAGAGGAGAGGGCAGGGAGAGGTCTCGCTCACCAAACGGCAGGGTGAGGATTCGGGCAAGGTCGTCCTCTCTACCGTCCATCAGGCCAAAGGTCTCGAATGGGAAGCGGTTTTCATCATCAATCTCGCCAACGGTTCGTTTCCGAGCGAGCGTTCGGCGCGCGAACCGAGAGGGCTCGAGGAGGAACGTCGTCTTTTGTATGTGGCAATCACGCGCGCGAAAAGGAAACTGGTTTTGACTTACCCGATGGCAGGGGGGATGTATGGTGATTTTCTTTCCGGCCCGAGCCGTTTCCTCGACGAGATAAATCCGGATTTTATCAACGACCATTCGCTGTTATCCTCGGACGTGACGGTGCTGAATGACCCGTCGGAAGGAGTGGAATATGTGAGCGAAGACCCCGCCTCTTCGGCGGACGGGGCGCCCAAAAAGTTCAGTCCGGGGAGTTTCCTACGGGATATAAATGATTTGTGATTGTCATTCCCGACCAGGATCGGGAATCCACGATTGGTTATCACTTGACATATATCTAAAATATAGCTATAATATATACATACTAAATTACTCTTAATTATTTACAATATGGTCACACAAGTAATTTTCAAAATTGATAAAAAACTTAAGGACAAAGCAATGGCCAAAGCGCAGGATGAAGGGATTGCGTTTTCATCGGTTCTTAAATTTGCCACCAAGGCCTTTGTGGATGGTGATTTTGAGGTTGGAATCAAAATGCATAGCGAACTAAATCCGCGAACCAAAAGGATGCTTGCTCGTGAAATTCAAGAAATAAAGGAGGGGAAAAACATGTCTCCAAGTTTCTCCTCTGTCGCGGAGATGCGAAAATTTCTAGAAGCGTAGTTTGTGGAGGTGAAATTAAAAAAAAATTTCAAGAAAAAGTTCAGAAAACTTTTGCCAAGGGTACAGGAACAATTTTACGAACGAGTAGACTTGTTCCGACAAAATAAATTTGATAAGATTTTGAACAATCATTCGGTCGATCCGACTTATCCAAATTGTCGAAGTTTAAATATCGGTGGCGATTATCGGGCGATTTTTGAAGATCAGGGAGAGGTTGTAATATTTATCACGATTGGGACACATTCTGAGTTGTACTGACCGATATTGACAAAAATTTCTACCTTTGGTATTATCATCCCCAGAACGTCAAACAAAAAACTCGTGGCTGAGCATCATCGTTCAGTTTTTTATTTAAAATAAATTGGAAATTGGAAATTGGGATTTGGAAATTTGAGCAGCCAAACAAAAGGAAAAACGATAAATTAATAAAAACTAAATATAAAAGATTAGAACTATAATCAATGAACGTATGCCTACCCTCAATCAGTTAATTCGAAAGCCGCGCAAGGCCAACACCAGGAAGTCCAAAACGCCGGCTCTCCAGTACTCGGTCGATAATTTACATCGCCGTGTCACCAAGTTTCCAAAAGGAAGCGGTTTTAAGCGTGGCGTCTGCACCAAGGTGTATACCACTACTCCAAGAAAACCAAACTCAGCTTTGCGCAAAGTCGCGAAGGTCCGCCTTTCAAACGGCATGGAAGTTATCGCCTATATTCCCGGCGAAGGTCATAATCTCCAGGAGCACTCCATCGTCCTCATTCGCGGCGGCCGTGTGAAAGATTTGCCTGGTGTCCGCTACCATATCGTACGCGGTATTTATGATACCCAGGGGATTGCCACTCGCCGACGCGGCCGCAGTCTCTACGGCAGCAAGCGCCCGAAAGCAGCTAAGAAATAAATTATGATTACGCGGATGCGCTAGAGCGCCACAGATGTCGCAGATGTATCTGTGGTATCGGCGGGCCTCAAGGCCATCTGCGATATTACATTAACATATATATATGAGAGGAAAAAAAGCAAAAGTTCGCGTCATTGCGCCAGACCCAAAGTATGGCAATGCGATGATCGGCAAATTTATCAATCACGTCATGCAACGCGGTAAGAAATCCGTCGCTATTGAAATAGTTTACCAGGCTCTCGAATCTATCGCCGCTAGCGCCAAGAAAGACGCGGTAAAAGTTTTCGAAGAGGCTCTCCGCGCCGTCCAACCCCAGCTTGAAATCCGCACCCGCCGCGTCGGTGGCGCCAACTATCAAATCCCGATGCCGGTCCGAGGCGAACGCCAGAACGCGTTGGCTTTCCGCTGGATTATCGGAGCCGCCCGCGCGAAGAAAGGACAAAAGATGGCCGAGAAATTAGCTACCGTTTTGCTTGAAGCCAGTCAGGGACTTGGCGACGCCGTGAAGAAGCGCGATGATGTGCATCGCATGGCAGAAGCCAACAAGGCTTTCGCCCACTTCGCAAGATTTAGTAAATAAGATTATCGCAGATGCGCGCGAGCGCCGCAGATATCGCGGATGTATCAATTGTATCTGCGCGGCCTCAAGGACATCTGCGTGATTAAACTTATTTTCATATATAATCTTCAAAAATTAACTAATGTATGCCCAGAGAATACTCATTAGATAAGACAAGAAACATCGGTATCATGGCTCACATCGATGCCGGCAAGACCACGACGAGCGAGCGCGTGCTTTTCTATACCGGCAAGAAACACAAGATCGGCGAAGTGCACGAAGGCGAAGCTACGATGGACTGGATGGAGCAGGAAAAGGAACGCGGCATCACCATCACTTCCGCCGCCACCACCTGTTTTTGGAAAGGACACCGCATCAACCTTATCGATACTCCCGGCCACGTCGACTTCACCGTCGAAGTTGAACGCAGTTTGCGCGTGCTCGACGGAGCGGTGGCAGTTTTTGACGCTTCTCAAGGCGTTGAACCTCAATCTGAAACCGTCTGGCATCAAGCCGACAAATATAACGTGCCTCGCGTTGCTTTTATAAATAAAATGGACAAGATGGGCGCTGACTTCTATATGAGTCTTAGTTCAATCTTGGAGAGACTTTCTCCGAACGCGATCGCGATTCAGCTTCCGATCGGCGCGGAAGGAACATTCTCAGGCCTCATTGATCTCATCGAAGAAAAAGCTTTCAAGTTTGAAGGATCAAGAGGCGAGAATGTTGTTGAGATGCCGATTCCGGAAGATATGAAAGAAAAAGTAAAAGAATATCGCGCCAAGATGGTAGAAAAAATTGCCGAATCGACTGACGCCACCATGGAGAAATTTTTGAACGGCGGGACTTTTTCAATCGATGAAATTCGCGCCGCGATTCGTCACATGGTTTTGAAAAGCACTATTTATCCGGTTATCTGCGGCTCAGCTCTCAGCAACATTGGTGTCCAGCCGATGCTTGATGCTGTGATCCATTATCTTCCGTCTCCGACTGATGTTCCGGCTGTCACAGGCACCAACCCTGATACCGATGCGGTCGAAACCCGTCAAATTTCTGACTCCGAAAAATTCTGCGGCCTCGCTTTCAAGATTGCCACCGACCCGTTCGTCGGAAAATTAGTTTTCTTCCGCGTTTATTCCGGCGTCGTTCAGGCCGGCAGTTATGTTTACAATTCCACCAAAGGAACCCGTGAGCGTCTCGGCCGCATCGTCCGCATGCACGCCAATCAGCGCGAAGACGTTACGGAAGTTTTTGCCGGAGAAATTGCCGCCGCGATCGGCCTCAAGGAGGTCGTCACCGGCGACACCATTTGCGACGAAGATCATCCGATTATTCTCGAACGTCCGACTTTCGCTGAACCGGTAATCTCGATGGCGATCGAACCAAAAACCAAAGCCGACCAAGAGAGGATCGGCATGGCGATGCAGAAACTCGCTGAAGAGGATCCGACTTTCCGTGTTCATACCGATGAAGAAACCCTCCAGACTATTATTTCCGGCATGGGTGAACTTCACCTCGACATCATCGTCGATCGCATGAAACGCGAATTTAAAGTTGAGGCCAACGTCGGCGCTCCGCAGGTTGCTTATAAAGAAACTATTCGTTCCTCGGCCGAAGCTGAAGGAAAATATATCAAACAATCCGGCGGCAAAGGTCAGTATGGCCATTGCTGGCTCCGTGTTGAACCGATGGATAGGAATGACGAAGAAGCGGTGAAAGCGGCCGCCAAAAATGGTTTTGAATTTGTTGATGAAATAAAAGGCGGCGCGATTCCGCGCGAATTTATCCCTGCGATTGAAAAGGGTATCAAAGAAGGTATCAGCCGCGGCATACAGGCCGGCTACCCGGTAGTAGATGCGAAAGTTACTGTGTACGATGGTTCCTACCACGAAGTCGACTCTTCGGAAATCGCTTTCAAGATGGCCGGTTCGATGGCTTTCGCGGCCGCTTGTAAAAAAGCTACTCCGGTAATTCTCGAACCGATCATGAAGATCGAAGTTGTTACCCCGGAAAGTTTCATGGGGGACGTCATCGGCGATTTGAATGCCAAACGCGGACAGATTCTCGAGATGACGGATCGCGGACCGATGAAAGTCGTTCGCGCCATGGTGCCGCTCGCAAGCATGTTCGGTTATGTTACCAACCTCCGCTCCATGAGCCAGGGACGAGCTTCTTCTTCGATGGAGTTTGATCATTATGCGGATGTTCCGCGCAACGTCGCGGATCAGATCATCGCCGGGAAATCGAAGTAATCACCTCTCTAGAGTTGTCATCCTGAGGGTTTCACCCGAAGGATCTCTGTTTCATAAACTTACACTTTTTTTCATCTCAGAAGTGTATAAGTATTTGTACTAATTCTAAAATTGAAGTATAATATACATATGTCAGAAATTTTGCTAAAATATGCAACTTTTTTGTTCCCAACACCTTCAATGTTAGAGGGGGTCGGACGAATTTTTGATTTTACGAATTCGTTAGAAAAGTATAATTCTAGCAAAGATGAAAATGAAGCGGATTTAAAAGCGACATATTTAGATTGGAAAGCGGTTGGGCAGGATATGAATTACGCCATCCATTTGTATGGGCAGGAGAAATAAAAAAAGAAAGTTTAACATCATGTCACAGCTTCAATCTTCAAAACAATTCCTAAGTTCTCCAAAAGTAAACGCCATTGTAGCTCATCAGGAATACTCTGGCCCATTACCACAAGCTGAGCAATTTGAACATTATGAGGGAGTGCTAGTGGGATCGGCTAACCGGATTTTAACAATGGCAGAAAAACAAGCAGATCATAGAAGAAAAATTGAAAAAGTGGCAATATATTGCAGTAATGCAAGATCATTATTAGGTTTATTTGGGGGCTTAATAATAGCACTGGTGGGTCTGGTTGGCGGGGCATTTTTGATCTACAAAGGGAAAAGTTTGGAAGGTTTAGGCGCATTTGTAGCAGTTTTAGTTAGTTTGTTAGTGGCTTATTTTAAAGGATTAAATCGTCAAGAAAAAGATCTCGGAATGAAAAGTGGAGCAATGCTCGGGAAGAGTTCAGGGAAGTAAATATTTTTTTAAAGAGTACCTAGATGCGAGTTAGGTATTTTTTATTTTAACTATTGATTTTTTCTCAAAAACTGTTATCTTATACCCATGAAATTCAAACTCCACTCCGACTATCAACCCGCCGGCGATCAGCCGAAAGCAATCGAACAGCTGGTCGATGGCCTTGAAAAAAATTTGAAACGCCAGACTCTCCTCGGCGTCACCGGTTCCGGAAAAACGTTCACAATCGCGAACGTGATTGAACGTGTCCAAAAACCAACGCTCGTCATCGCTCACAACAAAACTCTTGCCGCCCAACTCTGCAATGAGTTTCGGGAATTTTTTCCGAAGAATGCCGTGGAATATTTTGTCAGTTATTATGATTATTATCAGCCGGAAGCGTACATGCCGAATTCGGATACCTATATCGAAAAGGAAGCGATGATCAACGAGGAAATCGACCGTCTTCGTCATGCCTGCACACAGGCTCTGCTGACACGCGATGATACGATTATCGTTGCGTCTGTTTCCGCGATTTATGGTCTTGGGTCGCCGTTTGAATATGAAAAAATTGTTTTGCATTTGCGAAAAGGCCAGGAACTCGATCGCCGCGCGATGCTGGAGCAGTTGATCGCGATGCAATTTGAAAGGACGAACAGCGAACTAAAATGCGGTTCGTTCCGGATGCGCGGACAAGTTTTCGAGATCATGCCGGTCAACGAGGACGCGATTTATCGTTTTGAAATTTCTGCGAGGATAACGCAGATTGAATTGATTGACTCAATCACGCGGATAGTGAAACGCGAGGTAGAGGACGTGTGGTTGTTTCCGGCCAGACATTATGTAGTCGGTGAGGAGGGGAGAAAGCAAGCGTTTGATCGCATCAATAATGAATTGCAGAATCAGCTGGCGCTTTTCGAAAAGCAGGGCAAAGTTTTGGAATACGAAAGGCTGAAGCGCCGGGTCGCATATGATTTGCAAATGATTAAGAACGTCGGTTACTGCAACGGCATTGAAAATTATTCTCGCCACTTCGAAGGCAGGACGGAGGGTGAACCCCCGTTTACGCTGCTCGATTATTTTTTGCATAGGACTCAGAGGACGGCAAACCCCACCCAACCTCCCCTTGGAAAGGGGAGGGGGACATTTCTCACCGTCATCGACGAATCACACGTCACGCTTCCGCAAATTCGCAGTATGTACAACGGTGACAAGGCGCGGAAAGATACTTTGGTGGAGCACGGTTTTCGCTTGCCGAGCGCGCGTGATAATCGCCCGCTTACTTATACTGAGTTTGATTCCAAAATCGGCCAGGCAGTTTATGTTTCGGCGACGCCGAGCGAGTATGAGATGAAAGTTAGCGAACAAATCGTGGAGCAAATCGTTCGTCCGACCGGTCTTATCGATCCCGAGGTTATCGTGCGTCCGATTGTTGGGCGAGCGAGACCTCTCTCCGGCTCTCTCCTTTGCGAAGGAGAGAGGGACGTTGAACCCTCGCCTCCGCAGAGGAGAGGGCAGGGAGAGGTCTCGCTGTCACAAATCGAAGATTTAATCTTGCGCATCGAGGAGCGGGTGAAAAATAACGAACGCGTACTCGTCACCACTCTCACCAAAAAGATGGCTGAGGATTTGACGGAACATTTGAAAGAGAAAAATCTGAAGGTGGCATACCTCCACAGCGATGTTAGTACCCTTGATCGCATTGAGGTTATTATGAATTTGCGCCTCGGTAAAAATGATGTCATCGTCGGGGTGAACCTTCTTCGTGAAGGGCTCGATATGCCGGAAGTTTCATTGGTGGCGATCCTCGACGCCGACAAGGAAGGATTTTTGCGGAGCGAAACAAGTTTGATTCAGACGATCGGCCGCGCCGCGCGCAATGTGAACGGGCAAGTTGTTTTGTATGCCGACAATATTACTGGTTCGATGAAAAGAGCGATCGAAGAAACCAATCGTCGCCGCGAAATTCAGATGGCCTACAACAAAGAGCACGGCATTACTCCGAAGACCATCCAAAAAGCGATCCGAAATATTTTGGAGGAATTTGGAATTTCCGCTGATAAAGCGAAGAATCGCAGGGCTATCGCTCGGCGCGACCGGCTCGCGACGACTACTGAGCTTGATCTGATTGGCGACGGACGCACGATAAGTGTTATAATAAAAGAAAAGGAGACGCAGATGAAGCAAGCGGCGCAAGAATTGGATTTCGAATTAGCGGCGATTTTGCGAGATGAGATACGAGAGCTGAGAGCAAGAGAAAAAACGACCGGGGTCAAAGAATTAAAAAAACAAAAAAATAATTATCATACAGGGGTCGTTATTGGCTCCTCCCCCTCACCAAGGGGGAGTTAGAGGGGGTTTGCCTTCCTCTGCCCTGCCGAGAGTTGCCTGTCGTTCAATCGTTTATGTCCAAAACAAACAATCTCACCGTACAAAAAAATCGCCGTCAGGACTTAAGGAGCAACATGTCTGTACCGGAAAAAATATTATGGAAATGGATTAAAAATGAACAACTCGGCTATAAATTTCGTCGACAACATGGTATTAAACAGTTTATTGCGGATTTCTATTGTCCAATGTTGAGTTTAGTTATTGAAATCGACGGTCGGATTCATGGTGAGGAGCCTATTGCGACAAAAGATAAATATCGGGATAATGTTATGGTTGGACTGGGACTAATTGTTAAACGTTATACGGCTACAGAAATAAATAATAATTTAGATTGGGTTTTGAGTGATTTGAAGAATTGTTGTAGCGAACTTGCCTCGGCGCCACAGAGGAAGGCAAACCCCACCTACCCTCCCCTTGGAAAGGGGAGGGAGCCAATGTCGTGATTAATGTGATTGAATAGTGTAACAATGAAAAACCTAACTAAAAAATTAATCACAATAGTATCAGCGCTGTTTGTAATATTAGGAATTATTTTTTTAATTTTTGTAAATATTGATATCTTGCAGGAAAAAGCGTTTGTTTTTTTTCCACCCGACGTGCCCAGCGCCACGGTTGGCCTTATCTTTGGCGGTGGTCTGAACAAAGATGGCAGTTTGAATTCAATGGTCGCGGATCGGGTAGCCGCCGGAGTGGCCCTGCTACGTTCGGGTAAAGTCGGCGAACTTATGATCACAGGCGATGATGGTAGAATTCACAGTAACGAAGTCGATGCGATGAAAAATGCGGCGCTCGAGTTAGGCGTTCCGGCGGACAAAATTCTTGTTGATCGCCACGGTTATCGCACTTATGACAGTTGCTATCGCGCGGCCAAAGTTTATGGGATCAAAAGAGTAATCGCCGTTTCACAATTTTTTCATTTGCCGAGGATAATTTTCCTTTGTGAGCATTTCGGGATCAGCACCACCGGTGTCGCGGCGGACTTTCGGAATTATGGGTTTGATTCAATTTATATGAATATTCGTGAAGTCGGAGCGAGGCTAAAAGCGTGGTGGCAGGTGAATATTTCCAGACCGGAACCGTTGGTATTAAGCAAAGATTAAAGCGATTGGATTTAGCATAGCGGACAACCTTTTTTTATGCTAAAATAGCTCTGGACGAATTGAGGCCAATTTTTAATGCTCAAACTCCCTTACCATGGAACCAATTCTCAAATCCGAACATATTCGAGTCACCTATAACGAAGGAAAAGACAACGAGTTTACCGCTTTGAACGATGTTAATCTTGAAGTTTACCCTCAAGAATATCTTATTTTTTTTGGACCTTCCGGTTGCGGTAAATCGACTATGCTTTATACTCTCCTCGGCATCCAGTCTCCGTCCAGCGGGAAGGTTTTTGTAAATGGTCAGGACAGTTCAAATTTTTCGGAAGCGGAGAAGAGCGTGATCTCCTCGCAATTTTTTGGTATTGTTTTTCAAAATTTTAATTTGATTTATTCATTGAATGTTGCTGATAATGTCACTTTGCCGCAGGTATTTATAAACGTGCCGGCGCGGGAACGCAAGGAAAAAGCTGATGCCCTTATGGAACGCTTCGGGATTGCGAGCCGTTCTCATAACCTGCCGGCTAATTTATCCGGCGGTCAGCAGCAGCGTGTTGCCATTTGCCGCGCCCTCATAAACGACCCGCAGATTCTCCTTGCCGATGAACCGGTCGGAAATCTTGATAGCGAATCCGCCAGGGTGGCGATGCAAACGATAAGTGAAATTAATAAAAAAGATAAGAAAACTATTATTTTGGTTACGCACGACCCAAATTATTTGCCATTTGCCGATCGAATTTATTATTTTAGGGATGGAAAAGTGGAGCGCGTGGTGAAAAATGAACATCCGCTCATGCCGAAAGATGTGCTCGTGAAGGTGTCTGAAAAAGAAGCGGCGGCGGTTTCGAAGGATACTTTCAAAGACATGGAAAGGTTGGCGCATATTCACCCTTCGCTTTCCGTTGATGAACTCAAGGCTTGGATTTTGACGCAGTATCTTCTTGATGAGATGAATGTCGAACAAATGGAGCGCCTGGAAAAAAACATGGAAGCGTTGCTCGCCGGCGCGTTGACGTTTCCTGAATTTAAGACCAGCCTTGAAACGCCTTTTTTGAAAGGCGGGGTTGGTCTTTATTATTTGACCGCGAAGAAGTACGCCGATCGGATTGAAGAGGTAATTGAGCTTGTTAAAACATTCAAGACGATCGCTTTCAAAAATAGCCACGAAAGCAGGAAGGAATTGACTCATCTACTTCGCCATTTTGTTTTGAGCGAGTACACCTCCGACCTTTCGTATTCGCAGATTGTTCGTTTGGAAAAGGCCATCAATTCCAGGATGAACAAGGAGATTACGGCCGATGAATTTTCAGAGCTGTTGACCCGCTCGGTCATGGATGGCGGCGCGCATCTTCGCTTTGCTACCGCGGTTCATATCGGCCAGAAATTAGAAATTATTTTGGCGGCCCTGCAACAACATATGACTTATGCAACTAGCTGATCTATTTTCATTGTCAACGCGCATGTTCCGGACGCGGCCGGCTCGTACCTGGTTGACGGTCCTCGGCATTAGCATCGGCATCAGCGCCGTGCTGTTTTTGGTGTCGCTGGGGTATGGGCTTCAAAATATAATTTTACAGAAAATAGTTTTTAATCAGGCTTTGCTTAGCCTGACTGTTACGCCCGCCAATGAGCTGATTGTTTTCAACAATAATGCCCTGGATCAACTCAAAAAAATTCCGAAAGTCGCGGATATCGCCGCGGAGACGAATTTTCCCGGGCAGGCTATCCTGGATCAGCTACATGGGACTACCGACGTGAAAGGTGTGGACGCGCGTTTTTTTGGTTACGCCGGTGTCACAGTGAGGACAGGTAAATTATTCGATGAGAAAGAGACTGACCAGGTCGTGATTTCCGATGCCGTACTGAAGCTCTGGGGCGTAAAGGAGGACAAGGATGTTATCGGCAAACAAATTCATTTGCAAATTTTACCAGCCAAATCGACCAGTTCGTCGACTCCGACGATGGTGGAGCTTTCTCATTTATATACGATTAAAGGCGTCATCGATGACCCGCAAGACAGCTATGTTTTTGTTCCTCTTTCAGAATTAGCAAAAGATACCGAGATTGTCCGTTATGATCAGGCGAGAGTAAGAGTTGAGACAGACAAAGATATTGAACCGGTCAAAGAAATTGCCATTAGCAAGGGTTATCAAGTAGCCTCGCTTTCCGAAACGGTTGACCAGGCAAAGAAAATTTTTCAGGTTATTCAAATAGTGCTCGGCTTATTTGGCGCGGTAGCGTTGGTGGTTTCTTCTATCGGCATGTTTAATACTATGACCGTTACCCTGCTTGAACGTACTAACGAGATCGGTATTATGCGCGCGATTGGCGCCACTAAAGCGAGTCTCAAAAAAATGTTTTTGTTTGAGTCGTTAATTATCGGATTTTTGGGCGGGGTAGTAGGAGAAGCGATCGGTATCGCGCTTGCGGAAATATTTAATTTTGTCGTAAATAGTTTGGCCCACCGTTTTGGAGGCTCTGCCGCTGATTTGTTTTTTTTCCCTAGCTGGTTCCTTGGCGGTGTCATTATACTTTCCATGGTTATCGGTTTTCTTTCCGGTATTTTTCCGGCGCGCCGCGCGTCCAATCTTGAGCCTCTTGAAGCGCTTCGTTATAAATAATTTTATGGGTATTTGACAATAGAAGGTAAGGCAGTGTAAAATTTTTTAACTATGAACAGTCAACATCTCAAGAAAACGCTCCAGCTAATTCGCCGCACTGGTGATAAAGGAATAATTATCGATGAGGAAAGCGATGAACTTTTTGTGCTCATGAATGTTGAGGCGTATGAAAAGATGCTGCCACCGGTTGAAGAAATGTTGACCAACCCACCCCTACCCCGCCCAAGCGGGGAATTGCCGCGACAGGACCTTACTCGTTTAGAGGAATCGCTAGATGATTTTGTTCCGGATGATTTTGCTGAAGTAGAGGAACCACGTCGTGTCGCCCCTAGCATACCGGCCGCTCCGATTAGTTTCGCAAAAGCGGTCGAGCCGGTGGCATTTGAATTCAAACAACATAGCGTCAATCGCGAAGAAAGCCTCGCGGATGTTCCTCACGACGGCGAAGAAGAGGAGAAATTTTACCTCGAACCAGTGGAATAGCTTGTCCACAAACTCCCTCTTGCATTATTTTTGGAATCTGTTATAATGTAGAACGCTTCATAAGGAAGCATTATTTTATATAATTTATCATAAAAACCCTATATCTAGGGGATGCGGCTGGACACAAATCTTGTCCCGACCACTCGGGGCAGAGCTGCACACAAGTAAATGTATGGCGGAATTTATTCGCTCGAAGCCACACGTTAACGTTGGTACAATCGGCCACGTTGACCACGGCAAAACCACTCTCACTGCGGCTATCCTCGCGGTGCTCACAGCTCACGGTATGACGGCGCAAAAGAAAGGCGTCGACGACCTCGATAAGGCCCCAGAATCAAAGGCCCGTGGTATTACTATTTCCACTGCTCATGTGGAATATGAGACTACCGCTCGTCACTATGCCCACGTTGATTGTCCAGGACATGCTGACTACGTCAAGAACATGATTACCGGCGCGGCTCAGATGGACGGCGCTATCCTCGTTGTTTCTGCCGCTGACGGCCCAATGCCTCAGACTCGCGAGCACATTCTTCTCGCTCACCAGGTAGGCGTGCAATACATCGTAGTTTTCCTCAACAAAGTCGACATGGTTTCCGATCCGGAGCTCATCGATCTTGTCGAAGCTGAAGTGCGCGATCTTCTCACCAAATACAAATTCCCTGGCGACAAAGTGCCAGTTATCCGCGGTTCAGCCCTCAAGGCTCTCCAGAATCCATCTGACGAAGCCGCTTCCAAGCCAGTTCTTGAGCTCATGAAGGCGGTTGATGAATATATCCCAAATCCAGTTCGCGTGACCGACAAACCATTCCTCATGCCGATTGAAGACGTCTTCTCTATCGAAGGCCGAGGTACTGTGGTTACCGGTCGTATTGAGCGCGGTATCATCAAGATTAACGATGAAGTAGCGATCGTTGGTTTGAAGGAAGAAGTTTCCAAGACCATCGTTACCGGTATCGAAATGTTCAACAAGAATTTGAAAGAAGGCCAAGCTGGTGACAACGCAGGTATCCTTCTTCGCGGTACCAAAAAGGAAGAAGTAGAACGCGGTATGGTACTTGCAAAACCTGGCTCAATCACTCCTCACACTGAATTTGAAGCTGAAGTTTATATCCTTACCAAAGACGAAGGTGGCCGCCATAAACCATTCTTCAAAGGATACAAACCACAATTCTACATCCGCACCACTGACGTAACTGGCGAGGTAGAACTCCCAGCCGGAGTAGAGATGGTTATGCCAGGAGACACCTTGAAAATGAAAGTGAAGCTTATCGTTCCGGTAGCTATGGAAGAGAAGATGAACTTCGCTATACGCGAAGGCGGCCGAACGGTCGGCGCCGGCGTGGTAGTCGGAATCAGCAAATAATGACAGGGGGCTCTGACAATGTGTCGGGGCCCTTTTTTTCGAAAAAGCTCTTTCAATTTATTTAGCTCTTTAATCTAATCAACATGACTGCAGAGAAAAAAATCCAAACTGAGAAAACTAAAGTTGCCGCTCCAGCCAAGGAAGAAGCCGCCAGCCGTATTCGCATCAAGATCCGCGCTTACGACAATCGTATTATCGATCAAGCCACCAAGACCATCGTTGAAACGGTAAATCGTTTTGAGGCCAAGGTTGTGGGGCCGGTACCGCTTCCAACTGAGAAACGCAAGTTCACCGTCAACCGCTCAACTTTCGTGCATAAGGACGCCCGAGAACAATTTGAGATGCGTATTCATAAGCGCTTGGTTGATATTTTGAATGCCACTCCGAAGTGTATTGATGCTTTGATGAGTTTAAGCTTGCCTGCCGGTGTTGATATCGAGGTCAAGATGTAAAGTTCTCTCTTGACAAGAAATTAAAATTATAGTAAACTGCGGTTAGTTAAAATTATCTAGCTTTCACGTAAATAAGATTGAACCACGAATATTTGCACGAATAAATCACAAATCGATTAGTGCCGATTAGTGCAGACATTAGTGGTCCAAAAACATTTACACGAAAGCATGATGATGCGAGGTGAATCTATTAAAAATAGCCAAAAATTTAGCCTTTTTGGAATGGGGCTAGAAGCGGAACCACGAATTTTATTCACGGATCAACACAAATTAGTGATGATTCGTGCAAACATTAGTGGCCCCTTCTAGTTTTTTAAATGGAAGAAAGTATGAAATTTATCTTAGGCAAAAAAATCGGCATGACGCAGGTTTTTTCTAAGAACGGAGACGTGATTCCAGTCACCAGAGTGGAAGCCGGCCCGTGTCAGGTTGTACAAATTAAAGACGGCAAAAAAGATAATGCAATCGCTTTGCAGTTAGGTTTTGGCACGCCTCGAAGTTACAAAGTAACAAAGCCGATGACTGGGCATTTGAAAGGTTTAGAACCAGCCCAGTTCCTTCATGATTTCGGGATGGAATCGGTAGACAAATTCGAGAGAGGTGATGTTGTCACCGTTGATACTTTTGTCGCTGGGGACAAGGTCGCCGTTATAGGCGTTTCAAAGGGTAAAGGTTTTGCCGGTGTCGTAAAGCGCCACCATTTCCGCGGTGCTCCAGCTACCCATGGTCACAAACACGATCTACGCATGCCTGGTTCGATCGGAGCCGGCGGTGTACAGCGCGTTTTCAAAGGGATGCGCATGGGCGGACGAATGGGTACCGATCAGGTCACCGTCAAGAATTTAGAAATTGTAAATATTTTACCAGAGCAGAATGAACTTCAGATCAAAGGAGCTATTCCTGGTGGTCGCGGAGGATTCATTATTATTACTGCCGAGGGAGAATTAAAGGTTCAGAAGTCCGCCTCATCGGCGGATCAGCCGGAGAGGCTGAAAAGTAAAGAGGAAGCGAAAGTTTAAAAAATATGAAAACAAAAGTTTTTAATTTATCAGGTAAGGAAGTAAAGGAACTCGATTTGGACGAGAAGATTTTCAATGTTGCCGTAAAGCCGGAAATTATCCACGAAGTTTTTGTCGCTCAGCGCAATAACGCGCGCGAATCATGGGCCGACACCAAAAATCGCGGTGAAGTTCATGGCGGCGGCAAGAAGCCGTGGCAACAGAAAGGCACCGGTCGCGCCCGTCACGGTTCGATTCGTTCCCCGATTTGGAAGGGCGGCGGCGTGGCATTTGGTCCGCTTTCAATCCGCAATTACGTTACCAAGATTAACAAAAAAACCCGACGCCTTGCTACCCGCATGTGTTTGTCCGACAAGGCTCAAAATGGCGCGCTTTGGGTGGTGGAAGATTTTTCTTTCGCTGAACCGAAGACCAAATTATTTGCCGCTTTTTTAAAAGCTTTACCAGCCAAACAGAGAACCTTTTTGGTTGTGACTGCCGGCAAAGACGCCAAGGTTTTGAAAGTTACCAGTAATTTGAAAACAATTAAGACCGCCCGCGCTGAAGATTTGAATGTTGTTGATATATTGTCGAAACAAGCTGTGGTAGTAAGTGTTGATGGTATTAAAAAAATAGAGGAAATCTTAAGTAAATAATTAACAATTATCAGTTATCAATTATCAAATAATTACCAATTATTCAATTAACAAACTTGATAGGTGATAAATGGTAATTGATAAATATCGAAAAATATGGGAATAATGGATAAATTACGAAAAACCAAAACTGCCAAAGCCCCAAAGACTGAGGCGGTTGAAGTTGAACAAAAAGTTGTCGCTCCCGCGAATGTCGCGAAAGCTTCAGGCCAGACCCTCCGGGTAATTGTTCGACCGTTGGTTACTGAGAAGTCAGCTACCGCGCAGAGCGCGTTCCGAACCTACTCCTTTATAGTTGATAAAACTGCCAACAAAACTCAGATCATTGCCGCAGTGAAGGAACTTTATGGAGTTAGTCCGACTTCAGTCCGAGTTTTGAATGTTGAAGGACACCGCGTTCGTTTTGGCAAAGGCCAGGGCAAACGATCAGATTTTAAGAAAGCGATGGTCACTTTGAAACCAGGCGATTCAATCACTATTCACGAAGGCGTTTAAATTTTATGCCGATTATTGTCTACAAACCAACCAGTCCAGGACGCCGCAATTCTTCTACGGATGCTTTTTCTGATATCACAAAATTTGAACCGGAGAAGAGCTTGATCCAGATTATCAAGAAAAATTCTGGACGCAACAACCAGGGTGTGATTACCGTTCGCCATCAGGGCGGCGGCGCGAAGAAATATTATCGCCTAGTTGATTTCAAACAAGTAAAATATGGCATGGAAGCCGAAGTGAAAGCGATCGAATACGATCCAAATCGCGGCGCTCGCATTGCCCTTATTCAGTACACCGACGGCACCAAATCCTACATCCTCGCTCCGGAAGCCTTACCAGTTGGCGCCAAAGTTTTTTCTTCCGACAAAGCGATCGAAGCCAAAACCGGCAACCGCATGCCGCTGAAATTTATTCCGGCCGGTCTATTTATTTTCAACGTTGAATTAACTCCTGGTCGTGGCGGTCAACTCGCGCGCGGCGCCGGACTCAGCGCTCAGCTGGTCGGTACTGAAGGAGAATACGCTCAGATCAAATTACCTTCCGGAGAAATTCGAGCGGTACCGTTTGATTGCGCCGCTACGGTTGGCGTGCTCAGCAACCCGGATCGCCGTCTTATCCGCTGGGGCAAGGCTGGACGCATGCGTCATCGCGGTATCAAACCAACTGTCAAAGGAAAGAATATGAACCCGGTTGATCACCCGCATGGTGGTGGTGAAGGCCACAGTCCGATTGGTCAAAGACGCGGTCCGATGACGATCTACGGAAAGAAAGCCCGCGGTGTTCGCACCAGAAAACCACAGAAGTGGAGCGACAAGTTTATTGTTCAATCCCGTCGTGTTAAAGCTGAATAATTTTTTTGAAATATGTCACGAAGTTTAAAAAAAGGCGCCTACGTTGATCCTCGAGTATTGAAGAAGGTAGTGGCCTTGAAAAATAGCGGCAAACGCGCGCCAATCAAGACTTGGTCCCGCGCCTGCGTCATCTCTCCGGAGATGGTGGGCGTGACGTTTTTGGTGCACAATGGCAAAGACTTTTTATCAGTATTAGTTGATGAAAATATGGTCGGACATCGGCTTGGAGAATTTTCTCCAACTCGCAAATTCGTCCGCCATGGTGGTAAGATGGCCAAGGAACAGGAAGCCGCCGCGGTAGCGAAAGCCGCTCCCGCCCCCGCTGAAGCTACGGCGGGCAAGCCGGCTGCCGTCAAGAAATAATTTATAATGTATGACACAACCGGTAACAGCATCACTTAGATACTATCGAATGGGCCCGAAAAAGCTCCGTCTGATTGTGGACCTTATTCGCGGCAAGCGCGTAACTCGCGCTCAGTCGATACTTAGCCTCCTCAACAAAAAAGGCGCGAAGCCGATGTTGAAGTTGCTTAATTCTGCTGTTGCTAACGCAAAACACAATTATAATCTTGGTTTGGAAAATTTGATTGTGAAGTCGATTATGGTTGATGGCGGTCCGATGCTGAAAAGATTTATGCCGAAAGCGCACGGCCGCGCGACACCGGTAAGAGAAAGAACGTCACATGTGAGCCTAGTTCTCGAAGCACTTGAAATGAAACAAAAAGCTAAATCTGAAAGCAAAAAAACTAATTAAATTTTATGGGTCACAAAGTCCATCCAAAAATTCATCGCATCCCTTACATATTTCCTTGGGATTCACGCTGGTTCGCGAAGCGCGATCAGATGCCTGGTTTTTTGAAACAAGAAATTGCGATCAGGGAATTTTTGTTAAAGAAATTAAAAGAAGCCAGCGTTGATTCGATCAGCATCGAGAGAACGCCAAAAGATCTTTCGATCACTATCCTCGCCGGCAAACCGGGCGTGGTAATCGGCCGCGGGGGACAGGGACTTGAATTGATCCGAAAAGAAATCGAAAAGAAAATTTTACAATTTAAAACAAAAGTCAAATTAAATATTCAGCCGGTTCAACAGCCAGCTTTGTCAGCCGCGATTGTGGCGCAGAACATTGTTCTTGATATCGAAAAGCGTCTGCCGTTCCGCCGCGTTATGAAACAGACGATTGAGAAAGTGATGGCCGCCGGCGCCAAAGGAGTAAAGATCGGTATGGCTGGTCGCCTCAACGGCGTGGAAATCGCCCGTCGCGAAAAATTGGCCGCCGGTAAAATGTCGCTTATAACTTTACGCAGCAATGTTGATTACGCGCTCGCCGAAGCACACACGATGTATGGCAAGATCGGCGTCAAAGTCTGGATTTATTTTGGAGAAACTTTTGCGAAGAAAGACAAGTTTGAAAAATCCGCCTCTACGGCGGATCAGCCGAAGAGGCTGAAAGGCGACGAATCCAAAGTCTAAAGTCGAATAATATGTTATTACCAAAGAAAGTACAACACAGAAAATGGCACAAAGGCCGCCGACGCCAGAAGGGTGTTGCAACGCGCGCGAATTCGATTGATTTCGGAGATTTCGGTCTCAAGAGCCAGGGCTACGGTTGGGTAACCAGCCGCCAGATTGAGTCTGCCCGCCGTGTTCTTACTCGTTATGTCCGCCGCGGTGGCAAGGTTTGGATTCGAATTTTCCCGGATAAACCAGTCACCATGAAAGGCAACGAAACCCCGATGGGTGGCGGAAAGGGCGCTCCGGATCATTATGTCGCCGTCGTGAAGCCAGGAACAATGTTGTTTGAAATGGTAGGTGTTACCCGCGTACAAGCTATGGAAGCCATGAATATGGCCAGTTACAAATTCGGCGTCAAGACCAAGTTTATTGAGAAAAATTTTATAACCGTTTAATTATATGGGCTACGCCACATATAATCTAATTCGCTCGGAAATGAAAATTAATTTTCATTTCGCTCACTCATTACGATTATGGATTTCGCGGATTTAAAAGCCAAAAGCAAAGCGGAACTAGGTGATTTATTGAAAGAATTAGATCAGAAGTTGTTTGTGTTTCGTCTTCAGGCCCACATGCGCCGCTTGAAGCAGGTGCATGAGATTAGTGCCCTCCGCCGAACTATCGCCCGCGTTCACATGTTATTAGATACCAAGTAATTTTTATATGGAAAAGCAACCGGAAAAAATTTATCGAACTTTCAACGGCGTGGTAACATCGACTTCAATGCAGAAGACAATCACTGTTCAGGTTGATTTTATGAAGATGAACGAAAAGTACCAGAAGAAATACCGTGTTAGCAAGAAATTTCATGTCCATGATGAAAAAGGCGCCGTCAAGGTTGGGGACAAGGTAGTTTTTGTGGAATGCCGCCCGCTTTCAAAAACAAAGCGCTGGCGTTTGATGGAAGTAGAAGTCGAGAAGAAACCATAATATAAGCATAAGAATATGATTCAACATCGCGCAATGCTAGCAGTCGCTGATAATACCGGAGCCAAAAAGCTCCAATGCATCCGCGTGCTTGATGGCTACAAAAAACGCTATGCGAGACTTGGCGACGTTATCACATGTGTTGTGAAGGAAGCCGCTCCGCGCGGATTGGTAAAGAAGAGCGAAATTGTCCACGCCGTGATTGTCCGCCAACGCAAAGAAACTCGCCGCACTGATGGCACTTATGTCCGCTTTGATGAAAATGCCGTGGTAATTATTGATCGCGCCAGCAAAGAGCCAAAAGGTACGCGTATTTTCGGACCGGTCGCGCGCGAACTCAGAACCAAAGGTTTCCAAAAGATTATTTCACTAGCCCCGGAAGTTGTTTAATAATTGTATGAAGATTAAAACTAACGACAAAGTAAAAATTTTAAGCGGTAAAGACAAAGGCAAAATTGGCAAAGTTGTTCAGGTTTTCCCGGATGACGGTAAGCTGGTAGTAGAAGGATTGAATATTATCAAGAAGCATCTGAAAACACGTTCAAAGAGCGAGAAAGGACAAGTGCTGGAACTCGCCGCTCCGTTTTTCATGAGCAAAGCCGCGTTGGTCTGCCCGAAATGCGAGAAACCGGTTCGCGTCGGATATAAATTAGAAAATGATAAAAAAATACGAGTTTGCCGCAAATGCGGTCAATCAATCGACTAATATTATGATGACATTATACGAAAAATACAAAAAGGAAATCGTTCCCGCTCTCAAGATCGAGCTTGGCATGAAAAATGTCATGCAGGTTCCAAAGATCAAGAAGGTTGTGGTTAACGCCGGTATTGGTCGCTTTGTAAAAGAAGCTAATTTTATCGAAAACGTAGAGAAGAATATTGCCCGCATCACCGGACAAAAGCCAATTCGTACCCGCGCCAAGAAAGCCATTTCAAATTTCAAAATTCGTGAAGGTCAGGAAATCGGCGTTACCGTTACGCTCCGTGGCAAAAGAATGTATGAATTTCTTGAAAAGTTAACCAGGATTACTTTCCCGCGCGTCCGCGATTTCCATGGTATCTCTGATAAGAGTTTCGACAAGCAGGGAAATTATACGATTGGTTTCAAAGAAACAGTTGCTTTCCCGGAAATCAAAATGGATGAGATCGACAAGATGCACGGCCTACAGCTGATTATCAATACTACCGCGAAGAACAAAGTCGAAGGTCGCGCTCTGCTTTCTCATATGGGTTTTCCTTTTTCTAAATAATATATGGCTACGTACGCACAAATTGCAAAATCAAGCCGCAAACCGAAATTTTCCACCCGAATTGTCCGACGCTGTTGGAATTGCGGACGCCGCCGCGGTTTTATCGGCGCGTTCAACCTATGTCGTATTTGTTTTAGAGAGTTTGCGAACGCCGGTCTCATTCCGGGAGTGCGTAAATCAAGTTGGTAATGTGCCTCATCGGCACATCCGCCGCTGAGGCGGATTCTACTGAATAAATAATATTTTTCAAGATAACAAATATCAAGTCGTATGATGACCGATCCAATCGCTGACATGTTAACCAGAATACGAAACGCTTCTTTAGTGCAGAAAAAAGAAGCTGCTATTCCGTATTCAAAGTTAAAACTATCTATCGCCAAAATTTTGGAGCGTGAAGGTTATGTGTCCAAAGTTGAGGAAACCAAGACCAAGCCGGCTTTTATTGTTGTTACCCTGAAATATCATGGCCGCGATAGCGCGATCGCTCATTTGGAGCGCCTCAGCACTCCCGGTCATCGCCGCTATGTGAAAAAAGAAAAGATTGAAAAAATCTTGAACGGTCTTGGGCTTTCGATTTTGTCCACGCCAAAAGGAATTATGACCGGCGCTGAAGCGGTGAAGAAAAATGTCGGCGGAGAATTACTTTGTGAAATATATTAATTTGTAGTTTATGTCCCGTATTGGCAAAAAAATTAGAATATTACCAGCCGGAGTAACTCTTGAGATAAAGGGTAGTGAGCTGATTGTCAAAGGTCCGAAAGGAACTTTGGTTCAGAAGGTTCATCCGCGCATTACCGTTGTGAACAACAATGGCGAGGTGACGGTGCAGGTTGTTAATGGCGAGAACAAACGCGATCGCGCTCTTTGGGGAACTTTTTCCAGCCTGATCGAGAATATGATTGACGGCGTTACCAAAGGTTTCAAAAAGCAACTCGAAGTTAATGGTGTCGGTTTCAAAGCAAACCTCAAAGGCGCTAATTTGAATCTTGAAGTCGGCTATACCAATGCGGTTGAGATTAAACCGCTCACCGGGATAAGTTTTAAAGTTGAGAAAAATATTATTACAGTTGAAGGAACTGACAAGCAGGTGGTAGGCGAGATGGCAGCTATGATTCGCCGTGTCAGGAAGCCTGAGCCATACAAAGGCAAAGGTATTAAATATGTTGATGAAGTAATTCAGCGCAAGGCCGGCAAGACCGCCGCCAAAGCAGCCGCTGTCTAATCTAACATTCATTATGAAACGTTTAGTTAAAACAACCAAAAATTCACTGAGAGAAGTCCGCCACGACCGCATCCGCAGCCATCTCCATGGTACGAAAACTGCGCCGCGTCTTTCGGTTTTCCGCTCCCTTAGAAATATGACCGCTCAGCTGGTGGACGATGAAGCCGGCAAAACGCTTGTTTTTGTAAACAGCGGCAGTCTGAAACACAAAAAAGTTGAAGGCAAAGCCGGCAAGGTTGCGATGGCATTCCAGGTGGGAGAGAAAATCGCCGAATTAGCAAAAGCCAAAGGCATCAGCCAGGTTGTGTTTGACCGTGGCGGCTACCGTTATCACGGTCGCGTCGCGGCCCTCGCTGAAGGTGCTCGCGCCGGCGGCTTACAATTTTAATGATATAATATCGCAGATGCGCATAGCGCGCCGCAGATGTCGCAGATGTATCTGCGTAATCTGCGGGCCCCAAGGCTATCTGTGTAATAAACGTAAAATATGAACAAAGGATCACGAAGAGGTGGGCGAGAAAGAGAAAAGTCAGAGTTTGACCAATTTATTTTAGATATTGCCAGGGTGACGCGCGTCACGCAAGGCGGCAAGCATTTGAGTTTCCGCGTCTGTGTTATCCTTGGCGATCGACACGGAACTGTCGGATTCGGCGTCGCGAAAGGCAAAGACGTCCAACTCGGAGTAGAGAAAGCGGTGCACCAGGCGAAGAAGCATATGATCAAGGTGCCAATCGTACGAGACACTCTTCCTCACATGGTAGTCCGAAAGTATAAGGCCGCCATGGTCATGTTGAAGCCGGCTCCAAGAGGTTCCGGTATTATCGCTGGCGGAGCGGCACGCGTGGTGCTCGAGCTCGCCGGCATCCCGAACGTTTCTTCAAAAATTCTCGGCAAAACCAAAAATAAAATCGCGATCGTAAAGGCTACCTTTGACGCTCTCCAGAGTTTCAAGCGCGTGCCTGTTTCAATGAAAAAAATAACTTCACCGGTTGTCGTCGAAACTAAAACTGAAGAAAAAGCTAAATAAAGTTTTATGTTACAAGTACACACTATCAAAGCCGCTTTCGGCGCGAAGCATCGAGTAAAACGCGTTGGCAGAGGGAACGCCTCCGGTCACGGTACGATGTCGACGCGCGGCGGCAAGGGTCAGACTGCCCGATCCGGCGGCAGCCGCGGCCTCGCCCAAAAAGGTTTCCGTCGTCTGATGCAGTCCGCTCCAAAATTGCGCGGTTTCAAAGCGTTGAATCCCGGTCCAACTGAGGTTTACTTGATGGATTTAGAGAAACATTTTGCGGCCGGTGAAACGGTTGATTTGAAATCACTCATCGAAAAGCATTTGCTTAGCATCAATGCTACGTCTGCTAAACTTGTTCTAAAAGGAGATTTGACCAAGAAATTAATCGTCGCTATTCCTTGCACCAAAGGGGCGGCTGAAAAAGTAAAAGCCGTTGGTGGGACGCTGAGCGTCCATGAAACCACGCTAAGCGTGGTGGGGAAGTAAAATAATTATTTTCTTATGTGGGAAAAGCTAACCCGTATTTGGAAGATTAAGGATGTACGAAATAACGTATTGGTTGTCCTTGGGCTGTTGGCTATTGTCAGGTTGGTTGCCCACATTCCAATTCCTGGGGTTGATCTTGTAAATCTTCGCAATTATCTCGCCGGTAATCAGATCCTGGGACTTCTTAATATTCTTTCCGGCGGAACGATGGAGACTTTTTCGATCGTTATGTTGGCGGTCGGTCCTTATATTACCGCTTCAATTATTTTTCAACTCTTGACCATGATTCTCCCGTCCCTTGAGGAGCTGTCAAAGGAAGGCGAGGGTGGTCAACAGAAGATTAACATGTATACCCGTTGGCTCACGGTTCCGTTAGCGATTATTCAGTCATACGCGATGATCCGCCTTCTCAACCAGTCGGGGCAAAGAATCCTTTTGGATCTTACTCCGTTCCGCGTTATTACGATCATGCTGACAATTTCCGCCGGGACGATGTTCCTCGTGTGGATCGGGGAATTGATTTCCGAGAAAAAAGTCGGCAATGGCATCTCACTCATCATTTTTGCCGGTATTATTAGCAGTATTCCAAACGCCCTTCGAACTATCGCCCTGAACTATGATCCTTCACAGTTTTATACATATGTTTTGTTTATCGCGATTGCTATTATCACGATTGCTGGCGTTGTATTTATTACTGAAGGCCAGCGCAACATTCCAGTAAGCTATGCGAAACAAGTCAGGGGTAATAAAGTTTTTGGCGGTTCCAGCACCCATTTGCCATTTCGAGTTAACATGGCCGGTGTTATCCCGATCATTTTCGCGGTATCAATCATGTTGTTTCCGTCAATGATTTCACAATTTTTTGTAAACGCGAACTCCGCCTTCCTCCGTCACATTGCCTCTGGCACGATGGGTCTATTCCAAAATCAGGTTTTCTATAACATTTTATACTTTGTTCTTATCTTTGGTTTTACTTTTTTCTACACTTCAGTGGTGTTCCAGCCGCAAAAAATTGCCGAAAATCTCCAGAAGCAAGGCGGTTTTATCCCGGGAATCAGGCCTGGCACTGAAACTGAGAAGTATCTTGCGAGCACCATGAATAGAATAAATTTCTTCGGCGCAATTTTCCTCGGCGTGATTGCGATTTTGCCGCTTCTTGCGAAAGGCGCGGTGGGCACCAACGCTCTCCGAATCGGCGGTACGAGCCTTCTCATCGTCGTGGCAGTGGCGATCGAGACGGCGAAGCAGATTGAGTCACAGTTGACGATGCATGAGTACGATACGATTTAATTATAAATTTCGAAAAAGCCATCCCAAAAGGGTGGTTTTTTGTATTCCCCGCTTGGGCGGGGTAGGGGTGGGTTGGCGTTGTCATTGTCCTCCTCTTCCTTAAGAGGAGGTGCCCAACAGGGCGGAGGAGTTTCGTCGTCGATTTGTGTCGTCGCGAACCCGACTCCTCCGTCTCGCGCGAGCGAGCCACCTCCCCTTGAGAAAGGGGAGGACAGACAGTGCCTTACCATTCTTTGTTTGGCCAAAATTAGCCAAGATCGTCGATTTAGGGTTGACAAAAGTCGAAATTTGTAGTATAATAATAAGCTGGTAATTCATGAAGTTGCTATACCACGCCGCAATCCTGCGGCAAAACGGGAGAAACAATCGTGAGTATCGGCGAGAAACTCGTTGTGACTTTCTTGTGTATGATGTTGGGGTGTTTATTGATGTCCGCGGTAATGCTCCCTCTTTTCATCTACCAAGCGGCCGTGAAAACGCCGGCGCAGAAGGTTTGTGAAACCAAGGCAGTTTTCTTCCGCGACCCCATCAAGGCGGATGTTTGCTACGGGTTATCTGTTGTCCCAATCTCCTGCGACCAGGTGAAGGACAAGCTGGAGGATTACACTTCACCCAAGAACTGAGCAGAACAATCTGCTCCACGAGCCGGACCTTTCAAGGTGCCGGCTCTTACTTTTTTACCAACTTCTCTCCCCTTTTAGGGGAGAGGCGAGGAGAGGGGAATTGTTTGGAAGTTTCGAGTTCGCGCGAATACCCCACCCACTGTCCCTCCCCTAATAGGGGAGGGGAATTATGAAGGCTTGAAAAATCATGGTGTTTTTGTTATAGTAATCCTACTTAATTTTATTCAATTACTATGGGTTTTTTTAGCTCCCCAGCGGAAAAATACTCGCAAATTGAACACAATTTTCCAACCGAGAAAATTAAACATATTTTTAACGCTCTTCGGATGACTAATTTGAATAATAACGAAGAGGATATCGTGGAGGCAGCCTTGATTGCGCGCAAGGGCAATGATGGCAAGATTTCCCTGCGTCAGATTTACAATACTCTGCATCAGTTGAAGCAAGAGTATAAAATCAGTAAAATTGATGAGCATAAGCTGATGGATATATTTGTCGAACATTTTAATGAATTTGAAAAATAAGGTTACAAATCTGTGAAAAAAATCATCATTTTCCTAGGCGCGCCGGGGTCCGGTAAGGGGACACAGGCCAAAAATTTAGCGAAGAAATACAGTTTTAACCATCTCTCGACAGGTGAGTTGCTTCGTGCACTTGAAAAAAAATCGAAGCTGACCGCCGAGGAAAAAAGAAATTTAGAAAAGGTTAAAAAAGGTTTATTGGTGCCGGATGCATTTATTTACGAATTAGCTTTTGCCGCTTTGAAGTCAATTTTTAAAAGTGGGAAGAGCGTGGTTCTGGACGGAGCAATTAGAAATCTGGCTCAAGCAAAGAAGTTTGAAAAATTTTTTGAGTCGGAGAAGAAGGTGGATGCGGTGATAGTGATCGAGGTCGCCATTACTGATGAAGAGGCATTCAAACGAATGATCGGTCGTAAACGTGTTGATGATGAACCGGAAATTATGAAACAACGAATCAAGGTTCAGGGGAATAATTCTATCGCGCCGATACGGGAGTATTATCGTTCGCTCGGCGTATTGAGAAAAGTTGATGGCATGGGATCGATTGATGAAGTGTTTGAGTTGATTCAAAAAGAATTACAGTAGTATGTTGTTTAAAACTGACGAGGAAATTAAAAATTTAATCGAAGGCGGAAAACGAATGGGCGAGATTCTTGAAACTCTGGCCGCGCTTTGTCGTCCCGGTATTTCGACTTTTGAAATTGATAGTGCGGCTGAAAAATTAATCCGCAAAGCCGGCGGCAAGCCCGCCTTCAAAGGTTACAAAACTCACGTTTCCGATCGGCCATTTCCAGCAACGATCTGCGCTTCGTTGAATTCGGAATTAGTCCATGGCATTCCGCGCAAAAATGTTATTTTGAAGGACGGTGATATTTTTAGTATCGATATCGGTATGCTATGGCCGTCGCGAGGCGGAGTTTTTACTGATACAGCTATCACCGTGCCGATTGGCGAGATTTCGGAAAAGACTAAAAAGTTGCTCGAGGTTACGCGAAAGTCGCTCGAAAAAGGGTTGGCGGCGGTGAAGCCCGGCAATTCGATTGCCAGCGTTGGCAAGGCGGTCGAATCATACGTGAAGTCGCAGGGGAGTTATGGGATTGTGCGCGATTTGGTTGGGCACGGGGTTGGTCACGCGGTGCACGAGGATCCTTTTATTCCGAATTATTATGACAAGAATTTGGAATCCATGAAATTTGAACCGGGAATGGTAGTTGCGATTGAGCCGATGATCGCGCTTGGTGATTGGCGAGTTAAAACCATGCCGGACGGCTGGACTATAAAGATGGCCGATGATTCACTCTCGGCGCACTTTGAACACACTGCGGTTGTCACTAAAGACGGAAATATAATTGTGACGAGAAGGCCCCACGAAACCGTATGAACATTCTAGCAATTGACTACGGCAGTAAACGAATTGGCCTCGCATGGACTGACAGCAGCCTTGGTGTTATTTTGCCGTTTGGTTTGGTAGAAAAGCCAAGCCTCAAGGATAAGGTAAAAGAACTCGCTGAAATAATTGCGAAAGAAAAAGCCCAGAAAGTTATTGTCGGTTTTCCACTTGGACTTAACGGCAAAGAAAACGCGAACACCGAACGGGTAAAAAAATTTGTATTTGATCTGCAGAAACTTATTAAAGCGCCGGTTGAGTATCACGATGAGCGTTTTTCTTCATATGCCGCGGACGCGGCGGGCGCCGGTGTAAGTCGGGATGAAAGAGCGGCAATGATAATTCTGGAGGGTTATCTTGAAAGCCGAAAGAAAAATAAGTAATATGCTTGCTCTCACGTTGAGTCGCCATGACTTCCGGGAATATGATCAGCGAATTGGATTTTATACCAAGGAAATTGGGAAAATTGAGACGATCGCCCGCGGTGTAAAAAAAATAGTATCGAAGAATGCTTCCGCCCTGGAGCCATTCGCGCTTTTGGAAATAGAGCTCGCGCCGGGCCGGGAACTCACCTATATCACTAGGGCGCAAACAATAAGTTTTTTTAAAAATGTACGTGATAATTTTGAGAAGAATTTGCTGGGTTGCTACTGTCTAAATCTGGTTAATGATGCGGTTCAGCCGGGAGAAAAAGATGACAAAATTTTCGATCTGTTGTTAAATTTTTTAGAAGACCTTGATTCTGTCGCGGAAGTAAATACCAAGACTGCTTATGATTTTATTCTGAGGTTTCTCGGCGTTCTGGGTTTTGCGCCGAAAGTCGATAAAGCCGCCGGTCCCTGGGTAATTCCTTATGCTGAGTATCATCTTAACCGTAAAGTCGTGGATATTGTTAATTTTAGAGAAAAGCTTTATAGTTTTTCATAAATAAAATAGTATGATTGTTTATATTAATCAATTCAAGGATTTTGTCGGACAGGAGGTGACGATTCGCGGCTGGGTTCACAATAAGCGTTCCTCAGGACCGATTTCCTTTCTTGAGATTCGTGATGGTCATGGCTGGACGCAAGCGGTCGCGGCGAAAAATTCACTCAGCGAAGCGGCTTGGGCAGCTACTGAAAGCAGCACACAAGAATCGTCGGTAGAGATTACGGGCAAGGTCGCGAAGCATCCCAAACGCGAAAATGTTTTTGAGCTTCAAGTTTCTGATCTGAAAGTTATTCAGCGTTCAGAGGATTTTCCGATTGCCAAAAAGGAACATGGTCCGGACTTTCTCATGGACAATCGGCATCTTTGGCTACGTAGCAAACGCCAGTGGGCGATTTTACGAATCCGTGATTCCGTAATTACCGCGATCAATGAGTATTTGCATCAAAATTATTTCATCAAAGTTGACTCGCCGGTGTTCACTCCAAATGCCTGTGAAGGAACAACTACTTTGTTCCCGGTGCCATATTTTGATCTCGGCACCGCTTATCTTTCGCAGTCCGGTCAGCTTTATATTGAAGCGGCGATCGCGTCGGTCGGACGCTGTTATGATTTCGGTCCGGTTTTTCGCGCCGAAAAAAGTAAGACCAAGCGCCACCTCACTGAATTTTGGATGATGGACGCGGAAGCGGCTTTCGTGGAGCACGATGAGAATTTGAATATTCAGGAAGGACTCGTTCGTCATATTGTCCGCTATATTTTGCAACATTGCGCGGAGGAGTTGACGATGCTCGAACGCGATGTCGAAAAATTAAAGAAAGCCGATGCGCCGTTCACGCGTTTTACATATGACGCGGCTGTAAAAAAATTGAATGAATTTGGTTCGGATATTAAATATGGCGAGGATTTGGGAAATGACGACGAGGGATTGTTGACGAAAGATAGTTTGGTCCCGGTATTTATCGAAAAGTGGCCGAAGGAAATTAAGCCGTTTTATATGAAGCTCGATAAGGAAAATAAATTGGCGCTCAATGATGATCTGATCGCGACCGACGGCGGGGGAGAGATTATTGGCGGTAGCCAGCGCGAAGAAAATGTCGATGTGTTGATTGGTCGCATGAAGACTGAAGGGCTGAATCAAGCTGATTACGAGTGGTATTTGGATACGCGCCGCTATGGCTCAGTGCCGCATTCCGGTTTTGGGATTGGCCTCGAGCGCGTCGTCCGCTGGATCACCGGCGTCGAACATGTCCGGGAATGCATCCCGTTCGCGAGGACGATCGGCAGATTGAAGCCTTAGTCCTCGGGAAGTAAAGTTACTTCAACAATTTCGGGAGGAGTCAAAAATCGGATCGCGAACAGCGACTCGCCCAGACCGTGCGTCACGAGAATCGGCAGGCCGCGCCAATTGAAAAATCCATCATAATATTTTTTACCGAGCTTTAGTCTGGCGTTTCCAATCGGACCGATAAACGGCAGGTGAACTTGCCCGCCATGAGTGTGGCCGGCAAGTACTAAGCTCGGTTTTTTTATTTTTTCCGGGTAAGATAGGATAGTGTCCGGGTTATGCGTTAGCACCAGAAGTGGCAGATCGTTTTTTGCGGATTTGATATTTTCCCACGAAGCCTTTTGTGCCCACAGGTCGTCAGTGCCATAAAGTTCTAAATTCTGGCCGCGCACGGAAACGCTGGCGAGCGAATTACGAAGGATAATTACACCGGTCTTTTTAAGTGCCTCCATAACTGTTTCATGACGATCGGTAAATACTTTTTTCGGCTGATCGATTTTTTCATCGTAGTCTAATCCATATTCATGGTTTCCAAGGACCGCATAGACGGGCATTTTTTTGGCTAATTTGGCAAACTCACGCAGGTCGCGCGCCTCCTTATCCGACGAAAAGTATTCATTTGAAATTAAATCTCCGCCGAGAAAAACTAGGTCAGGTTTCAAATCAACAATTTTTTTAATAATTCGGTGGAGAAAACTTTTGCCTTTGAATTTCTTTATTTGAAGATCGGCGATGAAGGCGATCTTTATTGGTTTTTTGATGCCGGAAATCTTGCGGTTGAATTTTTTTATTTTTAAAAAATACGGCTCGAGATGGATGTAGAACAAACCGGCCAGCAATATCCAGAGGACTGCCGACAGGGTCGGCGAATTAGAATAAACAAGCAGTACAGAAAGTGTGGCAGTTCCCGCCAATAGGACTGAATACATTATCATATGAGGGTACTTATAGAATATTTATTCATCTCGAGCGGTCAGATGAATAAGATCCGGCGGTACCTTTCTAACTCGCACTGTCTGTTTGCCTTCCATAACTAATCTTACTAATCTATGCAGTCCGTCCAAGGTCAACCATTTTCCTTTTTTGTTTTTCATTATATCAATCGGGTAGGAAGTGTCCGCCTTCTTAATTTTGTCTTGGTGTTCCGGGTAATGATCAAGGTTATTCATCACTTCTTTTGGAGTAAAAACAATATTACCCTGTATGTCTTCCCAAAAAGGCACATCTAAAATCCAAAGTAATTCTTCAATGTTCATTTCCTCAATTGGGACTTTTAACGCCCATAATTTTGTATTATCTCTCCAAAAAGGTAAATCAAAAGCATGTTCCACATGTCGGGGGTCAACATGAGTTTCTTGGTTTTCTTTTTTCGGTTTTGTGAGAATTATATTGCCAGCGTTAGTTACACCTTTTACAACAAAGCCAAACGACTTATAAAAAGTTGTTAGATGTGTAGATGCAGGGTCGTGCGTAATGGAAAAATAAGTATACAAGTTTGGGTATTTATTTTTTAATATCATATTTATCAGTGTCTTTCCGACACCTTTTTTCCGATGTTCCTTTTTTACAAATAAGCCGTCGATAAAAATGGAATTTGGAAAATAACGCCGGTCTTTATCAAAAAATTGGCATAAAATATATCCGATTACCTCGTCATGAATTTTTGCAACCCACACCAACTTATTTTTTAGTGCTAAGTCGATTTCGGCGGCAATTTTAATTTTTGTTTTTGTATCATCATCTTCGTATAACAACGAATGCAGTTTGATTATAGCATTTTTGTCTTTTGAGGTTGCTGATGAGTATATTATGTCGTCAGACATATGATGATTCTAGTCTTTTTTTAACTTAATTAGATCGATAAATTCACGTGCATTTTTTGAAATTCTGATGTTATAGCGAGTTTTTCTTCCTTTAACCAAAATTGTATATTTGTTGGCTTTGAATTTTAATGAGTCAATAATCTCCATTACATCTATGGCAAGTGAAGGTGTTGTGGTTACAAAATTCACCATTATGTAGCCTCTGTCATTATAAATCGAACCGTCGGTTTCTATTAGCCCTCTTAGGCAGGCAATTGAATATTTTGCATCACTTTTAATCCAATTTGGTATCTTGACTTTTTGCACGTTTTTACTGCCGCCCTTCGCCTTCCAGCCCAATAGTTGTTCCCACTTATTCGAATAGCAGCTTATATCGACGTAGCTGTCTTTACCGCCCTTAATAGTCGATACTTTATTTTTCGGAGCCACTAGCTGAATTGATTCACAAATGCGTTTAATAAGTTTTGGATAATTTGTATCGCAGGTTATTCTCAATCTAACAGCCCGGCCATTTGGATTAGAAAGATTTCCATCGCCAAGCGCTAGCCCTATTACGTAGGCTAGAATTTTCTTTTTCATATTTGAATTGGTATAGTGCCGCCGGTCGGAATCGAACCGACATGCCGTTAAGCGCACGATTTTGAGTCGTGAGTGTCTACCAGTTCCACCACGGCGGCTAAACGTGTATCAAGCTAGTACCACGGGAAAAATTATGGTAATTTTACCGATAAACTGGCCTTTTGTCAATCCTTAGATAATATGATAAACTAAAGGGGTTCGAAGTTCAAAAAATTCTATGTCAGTGACAATTTCGGTTGTAAATCAGAAGGGTGGAGTGGGGAAGACTACTACTGCTTTGAATTTAGCGGCTGCCTTGGCTGACTCCGGTAAGTTTGTATTGTTGGTTGATCTTGATCCGCAGGGCAACGCCACTTCTGGGCTGGGCATCAAAAACCAGGAACTAGAAAAAGGGCTATACCATGCGTTGATTTCTGAACAACGACTGCATGATATTATTATTAATACCGCTCATGCCGGCTTGCGCGTTGTTCCTTCGACGCCTGATCTCGCCGGAGCAAATGTTGAACTCGTAAATGTCGAAGGGCGTGAAACAAAATTGTTAGATATTCTTAGTGAGGTGAAGCATGCATATGATTTTATTATTATTGACTCTCCGCCCTCGCTTGGTCTTCTGACTCTGAACGGCCTGGTCGCCGCCGATAAAATTCTTATTCCGGTTCAGGCGGAATATTACGCGCTCGAGGGTCTTGGGCAACTGCTTCGCACGATTGACCTGGTGCGTGAGAATATCAAGCCGGAGCTTCAGGTGCTCGGCGCGATCCTCACGATGTATGACGGACGCAATCGTTTGTCCGATGAAGTAATGCATGAATTATATAAATTTTTTCCGAACAATATTTTTAGATCGGTGATTCCCCGCACTGTTCGTCTGGCCGAGGCGCCAAGCTTTGGCAAGAGCATTTTTCATTATGAGCCTAGCGGCAAGGGCGCGAAGGCCTATGAACGGCTGGCGCGAGAAGTTTTAGATTATTTTGAAAAGAATAAGTAGTTTTTGAAATTTGTAATTTTGATTTTGAAATTTATATTATATGTCCATGGGTCGAGGCCTCGGGGCGATACTTAGTCCCACCACAGGCCGAAAAAAACAAACATTTAATACCGGCGAAAATGTTCCCTCAGGAGCGGAGCGTATTTGGCTCATACCGTTGTCGGAAATAATGCCGAACCCCGATCAGCCTCGCCGGAATTTCAAGGAGGAAGAACTACGGGAACTGGCGGACTCAATCCGAGAACACGGCGTTCTTCAGCCGATTTTAGTTTCTGAAAAAACTGATGGGGGTTACGAGTTGATTGCCGGTGAGCGGCGTTTTCGGGCTTCAAAACTTTTGAATTTACCTACTATTCCGGCTTTGGTTAAGGAATTTAAAGACGAACAAAAATTAGAGGTGGCCTTGATTGAAAATATCCAGCGTTCCGAACTTAATCCGCTCGAAGAGGCTTTCGCTTATCAGAGGCTTATGGATGAATTTGGCCTGACACAGGAAGAGGTCGCCTTGAAAGTCGGAAAAAGCCGTTCGGCGATCGCGAACGCGGTTCGATTGCTCACTTTGCCTGAGGAAATACAAAACGCGCTCATCGAAGGAAAAATTTCTACCAGCCAGGCGCGAGCTTTGCTTGGTATTGCTGATTCGAAAACTCAAGCGGAGGTTCTGCAATCAATGTTAGGAAATAAAATTACGGTTCGCGATCTTGAGCAGAAAGTTCGTGAGAATAAGGGCACGGTTAGCCGGCGTGATCCGAACGTTATCTATATCGAAGAGGAACTTCGCGGCAAACTCGGCACCAAAGTCTCGGTTTCTAAGAAAGGCGAAGCTGGCACCATTACCATTCATTTTTTCTCAAAGGAAGAGCTGGAAGAAATTGTTCGGAAGATTTTGGATTAGCCTTTCTTTTTCGGTAAAATCATTTTCACAAATGAATTGATCGAGGATTGCATTTTATTTTTTATTTGCGATCGCGCCTGGTGGGTTTTGACTGATTTCAACCAGTCAGCGCTCGGGCTTTTTCTATTTTTATCGACTATAATTTCGACAATGTCTCCGCTTCGCAGGGGCGTGTTTAAATTTACCATAATGTCGTTGACCTTGGCGCCGGCATAGTGATTGCCGATATCGGAGTGGACCGCGTAGGCGAAATCAACCGGCGTCGCGTCTTCCGGTAAATCTATCACGTCGCCTTTCGGAGTAAATGTGAAAATTCGATTACGGAAAAAATCGATCTTTAGAGTTTCGAGATCGGCTAAATTGTGCAAAATTTCTTTTTGGATTTCGGCCAATTGTTTGGCCCAGACAACATCCTTGGCCGGCAACCGCAGGCCTTTTTCATCATACAGCCAATGAGCGGCGACACCGAATTCCGCTTCGTAATGCATCTGTTGAGTGCGAATTTGAAATTCGATCATTTTACCATCAAGTCCGAAGACGGTGGTATGGAGCGAAGAATAACCGTTCGGTTTCGGTTGTGCGATGTAGTCCTTGATTCTTCCCTTAGCTGGCCGCCAAAGTTTATGGATGACGCCGAGCGTGGCATAGCAATCAGCAATATCAGCGACGATTATTCTGAGGGCGACGATGTCATAAATTTTTTCCGTTTCCCAATTTTTTTTGATTAATTTTTGGTAAAAACTGTAAAGTTGCTTTTTGCGTCCATGGGTATCGATGAATTTGACGCCGGCCGCTTTAAGTTCTTCCTGCAATAGTCCAAGCACGCGATCGATGTATGCTTCGCCTTCATCAAACAACCGATCGCGGATTTTTTTGGTTCGATCGTATTCTTTGGGGTAGGCGTAGGGAAATGCCAAATCTTCAAGTAAAGCCTTGAATTCTCCCATGCCGAGACGATGGGCGATCGGCGCGTAAATCTCTATGCTCTCAAGCGCGATTCGGTAGCGTTTTTTTTCTTCAAGATCGCCGAGTGTGCTGAGGTTGTGGATTCGGTCGGCGAATTTTATGATCATGACGCGGACATCCTCGGCCATCGCTACGAACATTTTTCGAAGATTTTCTATGTATCTTTGCGCGCCGCGATATTTCAATTTTCCAAGCTTGGTGATGCCACGAACCATTCCGGCGATGTCCGGGCCGAAATCGCGCTCAATTTCTTCGATCGTGACGGTCGTATCTTCGGGTACGTCATGCAGAAGCGCCGCCGCGATGATGGGAACATCGATGCGCATGGTAGTGAGAAGATAGGCGGTGGCGAGAGGGTGGGTGATGTATGGTTCGCCGGATTTTCTTAATTGGCCATGGTGCGCTTTGTCAGCGAGATCGTAGGCGCGCCAAATTATATCCAGTTCAGAAAGCGGCGCGTACTTTTTTAGCCCGACAATAATGTCGTTGATGCTTAGCTTATCTGGGATTGATATTGTGCGCGACATAAAAATTTGCTTATGCTCTTTTTTTCGTTCTTTTCTTGCTCTTTTTTTGTTTTAGCAAGTCAATTGCTTCAGCGAGAGTCATTTGTTCCAAGTTTGTATCTTTGGGAACGGAAGCAAAAGTTCGGGTTCCATTTGAAATGTAAGGGCCGTATTGGCCTTCAAGGACTTGCACCGGTTTATTTGTATCCGGGTCTAGGCCAAACTCCCTCAGGACAGTAGATTTCCGGCGGCGGCTCTTTTTTTCCTGCGCGTATATTTCTTCCGCTTCAGCGAGCGTTATGGTTAAAATATCTTTTTCTTTCGGTATGGATCTGAAATCACCCGCCTTTTTTAGGTACGGTCCGAATTTGCCGACGCTGGCCAGAATTTTTTCACCATTACTTTCACCTATAATCAATGGAAAAGAAATTATTTTTCTGGCAAGTTCCGGTGTAATGGTGTCGATATTTATTGTTTGGCTGATTGGTAAGTGTTTTGGACCATACGACAGGGCGACTTTTTTGGCCTTCTTTATTCCTTTGCCCTTTGTAGCCCTGGCGGAGGAGGGCACGTCTTCACCCAGCTGTAAGTAAGGGCCATAACGTCCGTTGCGTCTGGTAATTTCAAGGCCGGTTTCCAAATCGGTGGTTATTACCTCGGGGCCTTGCGGCCGGCTTAATAGCTCAAGCGCTTTTTCTAAATTTAATTCGGCTGGCGGTATATTGTCAGGAATAGAAGCGGTATTATTTTCACCGCCCTCGCCGCGTTGAATGTATGGTCCATATTTACCGCTTTTTATTACTAAAGGTTTATTTGTTTTTTCGTCTAGACCAACCTCAAGCGTCGGATAGCCTTCAGCTTCGGAAGCATGTGTTACTTTCGCGTGGAAACCTTCTTTGGCGTCTCCATAAAAATCCTTTATGTAAGGAATCCATTTTTCTTTGCCTTCGGCGACATTGTCCAGGTCGTCCTCCATTTTGGAAGTGAAATGAACGTCAACCAATTTGGAGAAGTATTGTTTTAGATAATGGTCGGTAATCATCGCCGTATAGGTCGGGACCAGGGCTTGGCCTTGTTTGATGGCGTATTCGCGCTCGGTGATGGTGTCCAAAATTGTGGCATAGGTAGACGGACGACCGACCCCCTCGGTTTCAAGTTTTTTGATCAGACTGGCTTCCGTGTAGCGGGCCGGCGGCAAAGTAGTGTGGCCTTCTTTTTCGACGGTTAAAGCCTTAACTTCCTGGTTTTCCTTTAAAATCGGCAAATGGACTTCTTGGTTTTCCAAGGCCGCTTCCGGATCGTCGGAACCCTCCACGTAGGCGCGCATGAAACCGGCGAATTTAATTCGCTTTCCTTTGGATTCAAACACCGCTTTTTCAATATTGATTTTTACGGACTGAGTGACCAGCTCGGCATTTTTCATTTGGCAGGCGACAGTACGTTTCCAAATCATGTCGTATAATTTGGCTTCTTCCGGACTGACCGCCTTCGCGACATCGGACGGATGTTGGAAATGACTGCCCGCCGGGCGAATAGCTTCGTGAGCTTCTTGCGCTAATTTTGATTTGTTGGCGAATGTTTTTGGCGCGGCAGACAAATATTCATTGCCAAATTCCTGAGCGGCTTCGCGCGCGGCGGTGATCGCCTGATCGGAGAGATTTACCGAATCAGTACGCATGTAGGTGATATAACCATTCTCATACAATGATTGAGCGGTTCTCATTGTTTGACGCGCCGCCCAACCAAATTTGCGGCTGGCTTCCTGTTGGATGGTGGAAGTGATAAATGGGGGGTAGGGATGTGTTTGGTATGGTGTTTCCGTAATTTCGGATATGAGCCACGGCTTAGCGGCCAAAAGTTTTTTGGCCAAGGCGGTGGCAGCTTCCTCATTTAGTAAAGTAAAATCTTCCGGTTTTTTTATTTTGCCGGTATTTTCATCAAAGTCTTTTCCGGATGGAATTATTTTTTCCTCGTATTTTATCAGATGAGCTTCGAAACTGTCATTTCCTGTTTCTAATTTTGCCGTCAAATCAAAATAGGTGCTTGATTTGAATCGAGCGCGTTCTTTTTCTCTTTCGACGATCAAATTTACCGCGACTGATTGCACGCGTCCGGCTGACAATCCATAGCGGACTTTTTTCCAAAGGAGTGGTGATAATTCATAACCGACCAGGCGATCGAGCACCCGTCTTGCTTGCTGAGCATCCACCAAATTCATGTTCAATTCTCGCGGATTTTTAATGGCGTCTTCAATCGCGGTTTTGGTAATTTCATGAAAAACCAGACGTTTTACTTTTTTGGCATCAATTTTTAGCAGTTCAGCCAGATGCCAGGAAATAGCTTCTCCTTCGCGGTCTCCGTCAGACGCGAACAAAATATCATCAGCCGACTTCGCGAGTTTGCGCAACTGCGCTACCCGCTGTTTTTTACTGTCCGGGATTTCATAATTCGGTTCAAACGTACCACTTTCAATATCCACTCCCATCTGGCTTTTTGGCAAATCACGGACATGACCAAAAGAGGATTCGACAATATATCCCTTTCCTAAAAATTTCGAGATTGTTTTGGCTTTTGTAGGTGATTCCACGATGACCAGAGTTGACATATGACAAAAAATTATAGGCTACTCATTATAATCGTAATGAGTGAGTGAAATGAAAATTTATTTTCATTTCCGAGCGAATTAGATTATATCGAAGATATATATATACCTATTCAAATTACACGCATTTTCACTCAGTGTCAATTTTTAGGCCCATTGATAGGTCATTCCGCCGAGGTTTTGAATTTTTGCTTTAAGTTCGAGAAGCGTTAAGGCGCCGGTTAGACTGCTGGCTGGAATTTTAGTTATTTTGATGATTTCATCGATATGCTTCGGCCCCGCGCTGATAGCGGCAAAAATTTTTTCTTCAATGTCATTTTCCGGCGCCGGTCTCGAAAAGGTTTGTGTTTTAAGGCTGTCGAGGTGGAGAAGTCCGAGAATGTCCGCGGCTGAGGTGACAAGCGCCGCGCCTTTTCTCAAAAATTCGTTGCCGCCGGCTCCTAGTAAAGAATTAATCGGATGCGGGACTACCAAAACTTCGCGGTTGTAATCAAGGCAACGCGCGGCAGTAATGAGAGCGCCCGACTCAAGCGGAGCCTCGGTGATCAAGGTCGCCATCGAAAGTCCGGCGATAATCCGGTTGCGAGCCGGAAATGAGTAGGGAGTAGGTTTGAATCCGGGTGGGTATTCGGAAATTATGCCGCCACCCTTCGCGACGATTTCGTCCGCTAACCCCAGATGAGAAAGCGGCGAGACAGTGGATCGATCAACGCCCGAACCGAGTACGGCAAAAGTTTTACCGCCGGCTTCGAGGGCGGCAGCGTGGGCGATGCCGTCGATTCCTAGAGCTAGTCCGCTGACGATCGCGACGCCCGCCGCGGCTAATTCTTTCACCAAGTCTTCGGTTACTTTTCTGCCGTAGGCGGTGCAGCGACGGGTGCCGACGACACTAAGAATCGGGAGACTGTTATCCGGCAACTTACCTCGATAAAAAATTATCGCCGGTGGATCGGAAATTTCTTTTAGTAGTTTCGGGTAGTCGGAGTCATTGATGGAACTTGTCTGTACGCCGGCCTCCGCCAGCTCGCGTGTGATTTTTTCAACCGGCGCGGTTTCTCGCCAGCTCATAAATTCTTCAGCGATGGCCGGGTCGAGTCCGGCGGCGACTAGTTCTTCTAATTCCGCCAGCCAGATTGCCGCCGGATTTGGGAAGGCCTTCAATAGGCGTTTGCCTCGACCGACGGAATATTTTGGAAAGTAACAGAGCGCGGCGTGAAAGTTTAGCATACTAGGAGGCGAGCCAAGTTTTGACGTCGCTGACGACATGGTTGAAGATCGTTTTGAGTTCGTTCGTCTCTTCCTTGGTAAATTTTCCGAGAACAAAATCAGCCGTATCAATAATTTTTTGATCGCGCGGACTGACGCCGATGCGAATCCTCATGAAGTTCTCGGTGCCAAGTTTTTCGATGATGGAGCGGACGCCATTGTGACCGGCCGGACCGCGGCTGCTTTGCATACGGGTTTCTCCGAGCGGAATATCTTTATCGTCGTGGATAACAAGCAGATCCGCCAGGGTAAGTTTGTAGAAACTCATGGCGGCTTGCACGGCCGTACCGGAGTCGTTCATGAAGGTCTGCGGCATCATCATTAGAATATTTTGACGACCAAGTTTTGCCCGCATCATTCTGGCGTTAATTTTTTTATCCAACAAAAATTCATTTTTGAGTTCTAAGGCTTCGACGAGTTGTAAAAGCGCGGAAAAACCAACATTATGTCTAGTCAAAATGTATTCATCACCCGGATTTCCAAGTCCGACGATAAGTTTCATAGGAAAATTATTGTGGAGTATAGGTATGATGTTTTAGTTTGCTGAGTTTCATGACGATCGGCGCGGCGAAAAATCCGAACTCTTCGCGCAGACGATTGCTGACGTAATGAACGTAGGAAATATGCACGGAGGTGTTTGATTTGACGATCAGTTCAAACATCGGCGGATTGTAACCGAGCTGGTTAATAGCGAGAATCTTTGGATGTCGGACGCCACGGTCTTTGGTCGGGAGGCGGCGGCGGGTAACGCGCTGGAGGAAATCTTTCAGAACCTCTTCAGTCAGAACTATCTGGCGGCCTTCCCAAGCTTGTTTGATGAGCGGGAAAATTTGGTGGACGCGGTAGCCGGTCTTGGCGCTGACGAAGACGATCGGCGCGAAATCAAGATGGGGGAACGAGCCGTAGAGGTCTTTCTTTTTTTCATTTCGGAATTCATCGGAATTGTCATCGGCTTTGTCCCATTTATTGACGACGATTATCACGCTGCGTGTGTGTTCGCGGAGGAGGCCGGCGAGCTGTTGGTCCTGATCGGCGATCGGTTCGGTGGAATCAAGCACCAAGAGGACGATGTCGCATTTGTTTATGGTGGCAATGCTTTTTTGAATACCGATTCGTTCGAGTTCGCCGCTGACTTTGGCTTTGCGGCGGATACCGGCGGTATCGACAAATTGAATCAGACCCTGTTCGGTTTCGACCAGCGTGTCGTGCGGTTCTCTGGTCGTGTGGGCGAGTGGATTGACGATTACGCGCTCTTCACCGATTAATTTATTGAACAGGGAAGATTTTCCGACATTTGGACGGCCCATGATCGCAACCTTGAGTGGTTTTACTTCTTCATAGTTTTTCGGCTGGCGTGTTTGTTTGCCGAGTTGTTTGTAAATTGCGTCGAGCAGATCGCCGAGGTTGGCGCCGCTGGTAGCTGAGATCGGCAGTGGCACTCCAAGTCCGAGTCTTCGCCATTCGCCTTCATGGATGCGTGAATGCAGATTGATGCTGTCGGCTTTGTTCGCGACGAGCAGAATTGGTTTGTCTTTAGCTTTGGTGCGAAGGCGCTTCGCTAGTTCGATTTCTTGTGGCAGAAGTCCGCTCTGAATGTCAGTGACGAAGACAATCACGTCGGCTTCCTTGATCGCGATCTCGGTTTGCTTGATAATGTCTTCCTCAAGCGGGACATCTTCGGAAAAAGTAAGTCCGCCGGTGTCGACGAGCCGGAATTGTTTGCCGCGCCAAGAAGCCGCGGCGATGTTGCGCGTGCGGGTGGTGCCGGCGATTGGGGAGACAATTGCCAGATTTTGTTCAATGAGTTTATTGAACAGTGAAGATTTGCCGACATTCACTCTTCCGATTAGAGCGACTACCGGCAGATCGTGGTCGATGATTTTTGTGGTCATAAAATTATTCCTTAGTATCAGTGCCGAGAATTATTAGAATATCGGCGTCTTTATTGTATTTCATTCCGGTTTCGTCTTCCGGTGTCGAGGTATTGTCGTAGGTTTCAGATAGCCAGCTTGGTAAGGTTCTGGTGCTGGCGGCTTCGAGCAAACGCGAGAGTTCAGCAGTGGAAGAAGCGTTGACTTTATCGGAAAGCAGATATATCACTGAATGCTGAACTGGTCGGGCCAGGCTGTTGCTCACCATGATTACATTATAGCCTTTGTCTGCTAATTTTTTCTCGGTGCGCGCGGCGAGGCCGGGGATCCAGGTGCCATTTTCAATTTCAATTTTTATCTTATTGAGATTTGAAACGGACAAAGAAATACCGGAGTCGGTTTTGTTCAGACCAGGCGTTTGTTTGGAGGATACAAGTCCGAAGACATTTTGGATCGCCGTGTTTATTGTATCAAAATTACCAGTTTTGGGCGAAAGCATGAAGGCGCCGTTCTCACCGGTGGTGTTTATAAGGTAGCCGTCAGTACTGCTGTCGAGAACTAATTTTTTACCGGCAAAAGCGTTTTTAGCGGTGGAAGCCAGGAAAGTCAGCTCAGCGATATTCAGGTTGGTGCTGGTGTGCTTTACTGCGGAATCGTACATCTTTTTTAGTTGTGCTGGGTTGGCATAAGTTCCAAGTGAAAGCATTTTTTCTTTTACCGCTTCGAGAATAAGTTGTTGGCGTCTGGAACGAGCGAAATCCGAACCTTCGCCGTCATTGCCATGCCGGGAGCGCGCGAAAATCAAGGCGTGTTCGCCGTCTAAAGTCTGAGGGCCGGTGTCAAAGTGAATAGTGGTATATGAAAAATTTGGACCGGGGTAATTGTTGTCGGTAAAGGCATTCGGAACATTAACATCTATCCCGCCGATCTCATCAATCAGTTCCTCAAAAGCGGTAAAATCGACGCGGAGGTAGTAGGGGATTTTAAGATTGAAAGTTTTTTCAAAAATTTGCCTCGCGTACTCTCCGCCATTTCCAGGCTGTTCGGCTTCTCCGTAAGCGTCGGCGCTGTTAATTTTGCGCCAGCCGTGACCATTAATCTGCGCGCCAAGATCTCGCGGGACCGATATCAACGCTACTTCGTTGGTGCTCGGTTTGATGCTCGCAATAATGTTTGTGTCGCTGAGGTAAGGACCGTCGTGTCCGGGTCCGCCGATGCCGAGTAGAAGGATGTTGATTCGGTCTTCGTCCTGCCCGATCAGCACATTCTTCGGCTGAAAGATAAAGTTTTTGACGGTTTCGAAAAAACTTAATTTACGGGGCGCCAGGATGTTTGTGTATTGGTTCCCCTCTGTCCTGACAATGGTGCGTACTAGGAAAACCCCGACAATTATTGAGATTAAAATGAAAATCCAAAAAAAGACCGGTCGTTTTGTTTTCGCCGGCACCCCGGTTATTAGCGAATCTTTCGGATTCAATGAATTTAGAAGATTAATCGGTTCATGTTCCATACAGTTTTTATCGTCGATATTGGTGCATTATAGCATAATACCGATATTTTTTCAATCTTGATATAAGACTGGCTTTATGTTATAGTAAAAACATAATTAACCAGTGTCGGTGCTGAACAAAAACGGATGATTAGCTCAGCTGGTTAGAGCGTTGCATTCACATTGCAAAGGCCACTGGTTCAAATCCAGTATCATCCACGACGCTTAGCGTCGTTTAAGGGACGCTCAGCGTCCCACCACGCTAGCAAGAAATATGCCAAAAGATTTAACCAAAGAACAGGTGAATACCGGACGCGTGGTATTTGAATGGCTCATCAATGAATATGAGCAGTATGATCGTAGCCGCCGCTGGTATTTTTTGATGATTTTTTTTGGGTTGTTGCTGGTCGCGTACGCTTTGCTCACGGCGAATTATTTATTTGCTCTCGTAGTTATTTTATTCGGCATCGTGCTATATGTTCACGAGATTCAGCCGCCCATTGAGGTATATTTTGGCATCACCGAAACCGGGATTATCATCGGTCGTAAGTTTTATCGTTACAGCGAGCTTGAAGGATTTTGGCTGATCTACAATCCGCCCGAAGTTAAAAATTTATATTTCCGCCTAAAAAATGTCGTTCGTTTTCGCGTAAAGATTCCTCTCCTTGATTATGATCCGCGGCCGGTTCGGGAATATATCAAACAATTTTTGACTGAAGAAACAGAGCACGAAGAGGAACCGTTGTCGGATCGTCTAGCCAGGGTTTTGAAAATTCATTGAAAATTTTGGAATAAAAAACACTCCGCATTGCGGAGTGTTTTAGTTGGTGCACCCATTAGGAGTCGAACCTAAATTTTCGGCTTCGCAGGCCAATGTCCTATCCATTGAACGATGGGTGCATTTTTGCAATTTTTACATCAAAATACTGGCTGTGAGTATAACATATAGGGCATCTTATTTCAAGGGTTTGGCTTGACAGGCCATATAATTGCTTGTAGTGTTGGCTTAGTCAATCCCTGCGGAGGAAAACAAAGTGAAGATCAACATTTACCATCGCATCATTGAGTTCATTTGTTATTCCGGCATATTTATGGTGTTTTTTTCCATGAGCATGTGGAATGCGATATTTTCCGCCGCGTGCATCATCTTCGTTGTTGAGGTGCTCGTTCGTCTCCTGGACTGGCTCGGCAATAAGTAATTGAGACGTTCCTGCCTCACCCCAGACGCCCCGCGCGGATTAATTTCCCCGGGGCTTTCACTTTTTATTTTCTTTTTTTGTATCGCTCCCTCCCTCTATTAGGGGAGGGGCAGGAGAGGGGTATCGTTGGGGATTTTCGTTCGTGGGGATACCCCCATCCTCGCCTTCCCCCTAATAGGGGGAAGGGAAACCGATAAGTGAAAATGACATTCGGCCTGTGCGTGTTATAATATGGTTCATATGGATCTCCAAACTAGGATCGAAGCTCTAAACAAAGTCGGGAAGACGACTGCTAAAAAGCTGGAACGGCTTGGTATTTTTACTGTTAATAATTTACTTCATCATTATCCGTTTCGTTACGAAGATTTTAGCCGCGTCGCGCCGATCAAGGATTTGCGCGAGGGCGATTCGGTGACGGTGAAAGGCGTGATTGAATTGATCGCCAATCGTCGGATTCGCAACCGACGCAGTCTTACCGAAGCCCTGCTTACCGATGAGACCGGCAGTATCAGGCTGATCTGGTTTAATCAGCCGTACCTCACAAAAAATCTCGAGACCGGCACGGAAGTATATATTTCCGGCGTGATAAAACATGATGCGCTCGGTTTGCAGTTCGTGAGTCCCGCCTATGAATTAGCCTCGCGACGTAATATTCACACCGCTCGCCTGGTGCCGATGTATCCTCTCACCGAAGGGATCACACAGAAGCAGGTGAGATTTTTGGTTGAGCAATCATTGCCGGCCGCGCCAACCATAAGTGATTGGTTGCCGGAGAAAATTAAGAAGGAAAATAATCTGATCGCGTTGCAGGGGGCGATTAAGCAAATTCATTTTCCAGAATCTGACGCGCAAATGAATTTGGCCACCGAGCGTCTGAAGTTTGATGAATTATTTTTGATTCAGCTCCAGGCGGAACTCGCTCGCCACGAGCAAACTATTCTAAGGGCGCCAGTGTTGGCATTTCATGAGGAAGAAATAAAAAAGTTTGTGGCTGGTCTGCCGTTTACTCTCACCAAGGATCAAAAAATTTCGGCTTGGGAAATTCTACAAAATATTGCCGGCGAAGTGCCGATGAACCGGCTGTTGTCCGGCGACGTCGGATCCGGCAAGACCGTGGTCGCCGCCGTTGCTCTCTACAATACCGTTCTTTCCGGTTTCCAGGGGATCATGATGGCGCCAACGGAGATTTTGGCAACGCAGCATTTTGATTCGGTCTGCAGATTGTTGCAGGATCAGACGCTAGTATTGTTTACTCGTTCACATCATTTAATATTTAAGAATCGAGAGAAGTTCGAGGTTTCAAAGAAAGAACTGCAAAAGATAATCGCCACCGGCGAAGCGAACGTGATCATTGGGACGCATGCTTTGCTGTCGGAAGGGGTTGAGTTTAAAAATGTTGGCCTCGTGGTCGTGGACGAACAGCATCGTTTCGGAGTATTGCAGAGGAAAGTGATTAAGAGCAAAGGAGGGCAAACCCCACCTAACCTCCCCTTGGAAAGGGGAGGGAGCCACGCCGTGCACTTTCTCAGCATGACGGCGACGCCGATCCCGCGTTCGCTCGCTCTGATGGTCTATGGTGATCTTGATGTTTCTGTAATCAGAGAAATGCCGCCGGGAAGAAAACCGGTTATGACCAGGATCGTCGAGCCGCGAAATCGCGACAAGGCTTATGAATTTATTCGAAAAGAAGTTGGGAAAGGCGGACAGGTGTTTGTGGTTTGTCCGTTGATTGACGCCAACCCACCCCTACCCCGTCCGAGCGGGGACTTCATTGTGAATGATAAAAAATCGGTAATGACTGAATACAAAAAATTATCTGAAAATATTTTTCCGAATTTGAGAGTCAATTATCTCCACGGTAAGATGAAAGGTGAAGAAAAAGAAAAAATAATGGCGCAGTTTAAAAATAAGGAATATGATATTCTGGTTTCGACTTCGGTGATCGAAGTCGGAGTGGATGTGCCAAACGCGACCATTATGTTGATCGAGGGAGCCGAGCGGTTTGGGTTGGCGCAGCTGCATCAGTTCAGAGGGAGAGTGGGGAGGGGCGACCGGCAGTCTTATTGTTTTGTATTTACGGACAGCGAGACCTCTCCCTACCCTCTCCTCTGTGGAGGCGAGGGTTCACGAACTATGGAGCGGTTGCGTTTTTTTGAAAAACATCAGAACGGTTTCGAGCTGGCCGAAAAAGATTTGGAGTTGCGTGGTCCCGGGGAAGTCTATGGGACGACGCAGAGCGGAATGATGCAACTCCGCCTAGCTAAGCTTTCGGACACCGCGTTAATAAAAAAAGCCCGCGAGTCAGCGCGAGTTATTTCATCTCAACTTTCAGAATTCCCGGAGCTCATTAAAAAAATGAAAGAGTGGGAAGAGTCGGTGCACTTAGAATGAATGTATCAGTTATCAGGTATCAATTATCAATTTTTGATACATAATAAGTGATAATTGGTAATTTTCGTTTAAGTGTGTTTGATGATCTCCTGGATATTTTTGATATCGAGGATTTTAATTCTCCCACTCCCCCCCGTCCCCTCTCGGGCAGAGGGGGATATATTCTTTCCGATGTTAGATAGCACTCGTTTCAACCCGAGCTGTTCGCATTCTTTAATTCTTTTTTCAATCTGAACAATCGGCCGAACTTCGCCGCCGAGTCCGACTTCTCCGAAGACGACGAGATCGCCGCCGAGGGGTTTGTCTTTGTAGGCGCTCGCGATGGCGAGAGCGATGGCGAGGTCAGCCGCCGGTTCGTCGGCAGTAAGTCCGCCGGCGATGTTGATGTGGATATCGTAGCTTTCGAGTTGGAGTTTGGCGCGTTTTTGTAGAACGGCGATGAGGACGTGCAGACGATTCAAATCAAAACCGCTGGCCTTGCGGGTCGGATAGCCAAAGGCGGTCTTGGTGACCAAGGCTTGAACCTCGACGAGAAGCGGGCGCGTACCCTCGATGAGGCAGGTCAGAACGTTTCCCGGTAGATTTTCTCCTCGCTCCGAGAGAAAAGCGGCGGAAGGATTTTTGACTTCGCGTAGACCGCCCTCATGCATTTGGAATACTCCGACTTCATCAGTTGATCCGAAACGATTTTTCACGGTTCTGAGGATTCGATAAAAATGATGTCGGTCACCCTCGAGATATACGACCGTGTCTACCAGATGTTCGAGAGTTTTTGGCCCGGCGACGATGCCTTCTTTGGTGACATGGCCGACGATGATGGCGGTGGTCGAAGTTGGCTTCACGGCCTCGAGGAGTTTGGTGGTGCAAGCGCGGATCTGAGTGGGGGAGCCGGCTTCGCCCTCGACTTCATTTGAAAAAATTGTTTGCATCGAGTCGATGATCACGAGCGTTGGTTTTTGAAACAGAATCGTCGCGATGATTATTTCGATGTTAGTTTCGTTGGCGAGCTCTAAGGTTTTGGAATTTATGTTGAGTCGATCGGCGCGAAGTTTTATTTGGCCGATTGATTCTTCTCCGGAAATTACCAGCGAGTTCGGAATTTTTGCGGCCATTTCGATCGTTAGGGTAGATTTTCCGATTCCTGGTTCGCCGCCGAGCAGGATCAGACTGCCGGGGACGAGACCGCCACCCAGCACCCGATCAAGTTCGTCGATATTAGTTTTTACTCGTTTGACACCTTCACTTTTTATTTCTCCAAGCTTTACCGTCTTCGCCGGTTCAACGTCAGATTTTTTATTTTCTGCTCCTGTCATTTTACCTTCGGCGATTGTGCCCCATTTTCCGCATTCTAAACAACGTCCAGTCCATTTGGAGTACTGAGCGTCGCAGGAGGAACATTTGAAGATGGTTTTATTGTCGTTTTTCACAGACAGCCGTTTGACATCGTGGGTTTTTCAAAATGCCAGGCTTCTATATTCAAACTGCAAAAGCCCGCATCCTTCATCGCTTGAATCACCGCTGCTTGGCAAGGATCCGCTCGGCAGGGGTCAGTGGCCGGATTGCTCGTGCAGTCTTTTTGCTGGACACATTGGACACCATTTTTTTCTCCCCACACATCAACCGCCCTCCCAGTAGTATGTGGACAATTTTTTGGATCATTTTGATACAATGGACACGTGTATGGCGCGCCCGGTTTTGGGTTGCAATCGAGGGATCCGACCGGATTTTGGCAATTTTTCTGTATGAGCGCGATTTGTTGATCAAGGGAACGTAACCCACTGGCAACATAAAGCAAAATATTTTGGTTTTTCAGATTAACCGCGGCGGTTTGGAGCGCCGGAAGGATCGTAATGTTATCAACCAGAACACCATTATTCGCAGTTAGATTGTCGCCGAGTACGTCTACTTGGTTTGCGGCCGAGGCAGGTGCTTGGCCGGTGGTGATCCCGAATTCATGTTCCTCTGGAGCTGGATAAATAAATTTCACCTTCAACGCCTTAAACTGCACTAGCTCTGGATTGATAGTATAGAATAAAAAATATGAACTCCAGAGGATCATCAGTCCGATGACGGCCTGGGTAATATTTTTCACGCCGGCATTTTTTTGCTCGCCACCAGCGGATACTGTGATGCGAAAGCCACCAACGACGATCATGATCGCCGCTAGGATACTTGATGCCGCAAGCGCGAATTTATAAACCGCGGCTAGATATTCGGCTAGAGAGGTGAGGTGGAGGTAACCCTCCGAATCAACCGTTTGGTCAATTGGTTTAAAATTCAGACCAGGGATTTTTATTTCCAGCGAGGGGTTGCTTATTTTGACTACCTCGCCGATCCCGAGGATGCCGGTTGCGTTCGGGTCTGTTGGCGGAACAATCTGTGGAGCGTTCGGATCGTAGTAGCAAGTGTCGTTTAGACATTTAGGTGTCCCTGGTTGTTTGCAATCGACGGCATTCATACAGGGAAGAAAGCTGTTGGTGAGGCCAAAATCTTCGCAACTGGCCGGCGAGCAGGTATCGGTAGAGCAGTAAATGCAGTTGGAATACCTTACTTCCTGAGTTCCACCGCTAATTCCTTGGCCAGAAACATAGTCCGTTAATTCCCCGGCGCATTCAAACGCTGAAGCTACCGGTTTGCCGTAGCAGGGGGTTGGAGAGTCTAATTGTGGAACGGTGGTGCATTTACACGATCCGGCAGAAACAAATTTCGGCTGTAAAAAAAACACCAACCCAACACTCAAAATCAAAAAAAGAAAACGCTTCATAACTATTTAGCGGTTAAAGTCGAGAGCAAATCGGAAATATTGATATCCAGTTTCGTATTTAATTTTTTATTGTTTATAAATATTAAAGGCGGCGCGCCAAGTTCGAGGCCTCTCGCTTCGTCGTAATCTTTTTGGATGGCTGCGATAGTATTTTCGGACGCCAGGCAGGCCGACCATAAAGGCAGATCAAGTCGCGTGTCCTCGGCGGCTTTCTGGAGTCCGGACTGGCGCAAATCGTAATCGCGCGAAATTAAATTATCCAAAAATGACCAAAGTTTATGCTGTAGTCCGGCGCAGTAGGCGGCCTTATGGGCGAGGACACCGTCGGAAAAGAGCTGCGCGACCGGCGCGTGTTTGAAGACAAGACGAACCCCGGGATTTTTTTCAGCAAAGCTACTCAGCTCCTCGTGTAAGATTCGGGCTTTGGAATTTCCGAGATCTTGGTATTCGACGACGATTAATTGTCCGCCCGGATTCAGACTTTGATCAGTGGGAGAAATGTTGAGCGGAGTGCTAGCGTCGGCGATGAGTGGTTCGGTTGAGGCCGAGGTCGTGATTGATTGAAAATTATTAATTTCTTTCCAAAGCATGAGACCGATAATGGTCGTGAGGATGAGGAGGATGGCGTAGAGTTTTTTGTTGGTGAAGGTCATATAGTTTTAGAGAGCAACCTGGAAGGCGCCGGTTTGATGGTGGTCCGTAAAAATTACTTTTCGGCCGGCGGCATCGTAGGAAATAGAATCAATCGTGTAATCTTTGTCGAGCGGCAGGGGGGTGCGAATGCCGGTCTTGATGTCAATTCGGAAGAGATCGTCAGGGGTGTCGGCCGCGATGGCAGGCGACATGCCGGCGCCTTCGGGCAGAGATCGCGGCACCCCGCAAACGAGCGTGCTGTCATCGGCAAAGGCGCATTTTTTGGCCCAGGTGTTTACCTGCAAAAGTTGCCGGCCGGCGCCGATATTATCTCCGTAGGAATTTACGATCCAGAGTTCCGGTTTGAAATCGCTGCGCGCGCTGTCGACGCTATAAAGTAATTTTTGTCCGGTGGGCGACCATTGCGGCTGAAAATCCAGCCCCTCAACCACGATGGATTTGAAATTTTCTCCATGCAACCCGAGGAACAATATTTCCTTGCGGTCGGCGCCTTGCGCTTCGCCAGTTTGGGAGAAGGCGACCGTCTGCCGGCTTGGCGACCAATCCATTGTTACTTTGTCGGCGTTGTTGCCGAGCGGTTCGATCAGTTGAGCGCCTGAGCCGTCGTCTTTGGTGGTAATCAGCCAGCGATTTTCCGGCGCGAGGCCGAGACTCTTGGCAGCCAGCTCGGTGCTGTCGGGCGAGAAGCTAAAATCTTCCCAGTGTTTCGGGAGCGAAGTTTGAGTTTTGGTTTCGAAGTTGTAAATAATTTTGCTGTTGTCGGGATATTCGATGACGGCCTTGTTGGCCGTTTTTGCCCAGACGACGTTTTGAACATTATAAAATACCTGGTCGCTCAGCGAGCGCATTTTTCCGTCTGGCCCCAGGGAATAAAATTTCCCATCAGTTTCGTTATGAAAGCGAACGCTGCCATTTGATAGAGAAGGGAAGAGCGCGTTTTCGGAGATGAGTTTGGTGACCGCCGCCGGTTTATAATAATTTTCATTGGTGGAACCGATGATGACGTTCGCGCTCGGCAATATCCCTGGCCCGCTAACGCCGGCGCCGCCGGTAGTGGTGGCGCGAAAACCGGCGCCCGGTAAAGCTCCGCTCGGTACGCCGCCCGGTCCGATTGCTCCCGGTTGACTTGGCCCTCCGGTCTGTCCTTTTTTGAAAACGCTATAGAGCGCGAAACCAATTACAAAAGTGATACCGAGGAGGCCGATGATAAGGAGGAGGCGTTTGAGAGTGGGGTTCATAATTAGTGAAAATTTTTAATTTTGCAATTTTTAAAAACTACGCGGCATTTTGAACTTGTTCGCGCGCGGCGGAAATCTCCATTCCTCGTAGATCGGCCAGCGCCGCCTTTCGTTGCTGTTCTTGTTGGAATTGTTTTTCTAGTGGTACTAAAATTTTGTTTATTTCTTTTATCGCCTTAACTATCGTTTTTGTTATTGGTCCTTCTTTGTAGAATATATAAACTATTATCCAGGGAATATAAATAATAATCAATAATATCGGGATGATGATAGTCTCAGATAAGAGCGAAAAAGCTTCGCCCCAAGACATCGAACCGTCATAAATAGCCGCGCCGGTTTTTGCCAATTTTAATTTCCCTCTAATTTTTTGTAAAGTTTTAATTTTTAATGCCAAGTTTGATTTTGCCATGAAACGGTTTATTAAGGCGCTGACAAAAGGTATTTTTTTGATTACCATACCCATCGGACCGTTGAAAAGTTTGCTGGCAAGATTCGCGCCTAAATCTTTTTCTTCTGAGAGTTTAACCATGGCTTTTCTGATATTTTCACTTCGCTGTCGATTGACATCCAGTTTCGTTTTGATGTCTCTTTGTTGATCTTCTCCGACTTCCTCTTGCGCTCCGGCGGGAGCCTTTTTCGAAACAGTCGTAATATCGCCGGAAATTTCTCCGGACCGGTCGTCATTCATCATGAGGCCAGAAGACACCGCGGTTTGATCGTTCGCGGCTAGGTCCGGCGGGTTTGCCATCGCATTCTCTCCTTCGGCCATAGAAATTATTTAACTAATAAAGTATTGTCGCTGACGACCAGCGTGTAACTTTTTTTTACTTTTCGTCGCAGAATTATATCGGTCATTAGTCCCTCCACCTGTTCGCGAATCAATCTTCGGACATCGCGCGCGCCGCTCTTCGCCTCCGGCAGTTGCGAGATCACCCACTTCAGCACTTTCTCATCGGGCAGAATCGCAGTTTGATAATGGCGGAGCTGTTCGTTGAAACGTTTTAGTTCGAGTTCGGCGAGCCTCTCCAGTATCGAAGTGTCCAAGGTATTGAAGAAACAAACGCGATCAAGCCGGTTGATCACTTCCGGGGAGAAATATTCTTTGAGTTTGTCCGTCAGGCGCTGTCGCGTTTCCTTGGCATTTTCGGTCGCGTTGCCGAATCCAAATGAATTTTTTTTCAATTCTTCGGAGCCATAGGAAGTGGTCAGAATTATGATCGCGTGGCGAAGCGAGACCGTCTTGCCGGTCGAATCCGTAATTTGTCCGTTCTCGAGGATTTGTAACAATAATTTCACGATGTCGCGGTGCGCTTTATCGATCTCATCGAACAGAACTACGCAGTGCGGGTTCATTTTAATTTTATCAGTAAAGTGGTTGCTTTCCTTGTAGCCGATATATCCGGCCGGGGAACCGAGCAGCTTCGAAACACCGAAGCTCTCGTTGAATTCGCTCATGTCTAATTTTATGAAGGCTTCCGGATTGGCATAGAGGACTTTGGCGAGAGTCTTCGCGAGTTCGGTTTTGCCGACGCCGCTTTCGCCGACGAATAAGCATGAGGCGAGCGGCCGTTCGGGATTGCTGAGGCCGAGCTTCGCGCCGCGTATCAATCGGCTGACGTCCCTCACCGTTTCATCTTGTCCGACAATAAATTTTTTTAGTTTCGCTTCAAGCTGATCGAGCGACTCCGAATCGTCCAGCAAAAGATCGCTTGGCTTAGTGCCGATGATCTTCGCGACCTGTTCGAGAACATCGCGTTCGGTGATCGCGCCGACCATGACGATTTTTTTATCCCTGCTTTCCACGGCGGCTTTTTTTAGCTCGGCGCGAAGCTCATCTTCTTCTTTTTTGAGACGAACCGCATCGGTGAATTTATCCGCTCTGGCCGCGGTTTCTTTGGCGGCAACGGTTTTTTCCAGTTTTTGCTCCAGCCGTGAAATTTTACTTTGCGGTCCGGCCTTGATTGTCAGGCGTTTCGCGGCCGCGGTTTCATCGATGAGGTCGATCGCTTTGTCAGGCAAAAATTTATTGGTGATGTAGCGCTGAGATAGGCGAACGGCGGCGGCGATCGCTTCGTCGCCGATTATAATTTTGTGGTAAAGCTCATAATTTTGTTTCACGCCTTTCAGAATGGTGGTGGCGTCTTCGACGCTGGGCTCTCGCGCGAAAATAGTTTGGAAGCGGCGCTCAAGAGCGGCGTCATTTTCAATGTATTTTTTGTATTCGGCTGGAGTGGTCGCGCCGATACAGCGTAACTGTCCGCGGGAGAGCGGCGGCTTCAGGATGTTGGCGGCGTCCATCGTGCCTCCATTACTTCCGGCGCCGACGATATTGTGAACTTCATCAATAAATAAAATAATGTTTGGATTGTTGATCGCTTCGTCGATAACTTGGCGGAGGCGCGCTTCAAATTCGCCGCGATAAATCGTGCCGGCGATCAGCATGCTCATGTCGAGACAATAAATTTTTTTGGTTGAAAGGAGGTCCGGAACTTTCCCCTCGATAATTCTTTTGGCAAGGCCTTCGACAATCGCGGTTTTGCCGACGCCCGGTTCGCCGAGCAGAAGCGGATTATTTTTGGTGCGGCGGCAGAGGATTTGGATAACGCGTTCAATCTCGTTTTCCCGTCCGATTACCGGGTCAATATTTTTTTGGATTGAGGGATCGGTAAGGTCGGAAGCAAAAAAACTCAAAGCCGATTCTTTCTTTTTGGCGGACTTTGGCAGGGCGGCCCCCTCGAGGTTGATATTATCGGTGATGTTCTCCTCGATTTTTTTGACTACTTCGGCGACTTCGGTGAGGTGAGGGAAGTGCGTGGCGTTGGCGAGCACGGTGTCAATTTGTCTTTGGAGATCGTCGATATCGACGGCATTAACCTGTAAAATATCCAGCGTCAGCGGATCTTCGAATTTCACAAGCGCCGCGAGCAGGTGCTCGGTCCCGATGTAGTTGTGTCGATTTTCCTCCGAGATTATCATTGCTTTTTCTAAGACATCTTTGGTATTTTGTGAGAGCGGAGTCATGGTGTCGTCGGTCGCCTTTCCCGACGTGTGGAGCATATCAACTTTGCGCGTCGGAAGGCTGAGCAGAGCCTCCTCGATCGATTTGGTAGTGATTTGGACGCGGCTCACGATTTCGGTGGCTACCGAACCGTGTTGATTTGAGATTGAAAAGAAGAGGTGGATCGGTTCAACCTCGATATTTTTCAGTTCCGCGCTAAGATGGATACTGCGGGCCAGTACGTCTCGAAGATGAGAAGAAAAACGGTCTAAAAGATTCATAAAATATTGCTAATTTAGTACGGATATTGTACACTGTTTTTATTCGTTAGTCAAAAATGTATCGTATGGATTTCAACCCTGAAATTTTCAAGGCGTATGACATCCGCGGCCTCGTTCGCGGCGATCTTTCGGAAGAGCTTGCTTATCGAATCGGACGTGGTTTTGTGGCTTTTTTACGCTCTGGAGCAAATTTGCATGAAAATCAATCAATCGTCGTCGGACGCGACATGCGCGAGAGCGGTCCGTTTTTATCCGCGGCGGTAATGCGCGGCATTCAGGATGAAGGGGTGAATGTCACGAACATCGGTCTGACCTCGACGCCGCTCTTTAATTTTGCCTGCGCCAATTTTCCGGAATACGCCGGCGGCATCATGGTGACAGCCAGTCATAATCCCGCAGAATATAATGGTTTCAAATTGACGATGGGCAATGGGTTGCCGGTCGGAAGGGGCAACGGCATGGAGGCGACGCGCGATTTAGTTGATCGAAATGATTTTGCGGATCAGCCTAAGCATGGCGAGATCAAGACCCGCGATGTTTTCCCGGAATATCTGGAAAGAATTTTTGAATTAGTGACACCCGATACTATCAAACCCCTGAAGATCGTCATCGACGCCGGCAACGGCATGGCGGACGTAACTTTCCCTAAAATTTTAAAACATTTACCGGTCGAGACGACCTATTTGTTCCTCGAACCGGACGGACGTTTTCCAAATCATGAAGCCAATCCTCTCAAAACTGAAACCTTGCAGGCATTGCAAAAAAAGGTAGTTGAGATGAAAGCGGATTTCGGGTTTGCGCTAGACGGCGACGCCGACCGTATCGGCCTTGTCGATGAGAAGGGACAGATCGTGCCGGCTTCGATCGTCGGCGCGCTGGTCGGTCTTGAAGTTTTGCAGACGCACCCTGGCGCCCGCATGCTCTACGATCTGCGTTCGAGCGCGATCGTGAAGGAAGTCTGGGAGAAGGCTGGCGCGACCACAGAGATGTGCATGGTCGGGCACGCTCTAATCAAAAAAATGATGGCGACGACCAAAGCTGACTTCGCGAGCGAACTTTCCATGCATCTTTATTATGCCGATCTTTTTAATCTCGAATCATCAGATCTTTCGTTGCTCTATATTTTGCGAATGCTTTCGCGTGATGGCCAGACGTTGAGCGGTATTGTGAAGCCGCTTCAGAAATATTTTCATTCCGGGGAAATAAATTTTAAAATCACTGATAAGGAAGCAATTTTGAAAAAACTTGAAAAGAAATATACTTCAAAAACAAATAAAATTTCGCATCTCGACGGATTGTGGGTAAAGACTCCGTGGGGCATGATTAGTGTCCGTGCTAGCAATACCGAACCGGTGCTCCGATTGAATTTGGAGGCTGATTCTCAGGAAAAAATGGAAGAAGAACTTCAAAAAATTGAGAAGATTATAAATTCGGCGGATTAGAGTGGCTTATTTCAGCTGAAAAAAGTTAATTTGATCATAAACCGCTTGACAAACAAGCGGTTTTTTGGTATAATTTAGCACTTTTAATTTTACGGCGTATATTTTCTAGCACATGGGGTGCTGGCGAATATAAGCCATTTCGAGGAGAGTTGTCATGGGGAATACCCCCAACGATTCGAAAGCAGCTCCGACGGAGTCTGTCACGAACGAAGAGACGGGCGTGGCGGAGTCCAGCTTGATCGATGACCCCGATTACGAGTTCGATCTCGACGGCTACCCGCCGACGACGTCGCCGGACATGCCGGACGGAGGCGGCTTCTAGGCCGTAGCAGTACGCAAAATCCGTTCCTGACGAAGTTGTCAGGGACGGGTTCTTTCTTTAGCAACTACTTCCAAACATAATTCAATCGCTTCCTTCGCGCGTTCCCGAAGTTTCTCATAGGTTTTCGCTTGGGTCACGCAACCGGGCAAAGCGGGCACTTGCGCGACAAAATAGCCGTCCTCGCCGCGTTCAATAATTACTTTGTAGTTTCGTATTTTTGCAGTTTTCATATTGAGTTGAGTATATCAATTATGACGGTCGCGGTCAAATATGTATTTATAAATATTTGACTGAAAGTGTCGGGGGGGGGTATTATGGGAGCATAATTTATAAATT
>CAYHHR010000003.1:0-55351 GCA_964356495.1 uncultured Gammaproteobacteria bacterium
TATTTGTCTCCAATACGCCGATGGTCTCCGGTCAATACAAATTCTTCCCGGCGCCTGCTACCTATGTCGTGACCGAGGCGCCTAATGCTAACTATACCGCAGTTTTCTCAGGTGACTGCGACCCCACCGGTCACGTGACGCTGAGTCCGGGAGAAAGTAAATTTTGTTTGATTACCAATACGGCCGTGCTAGTAAAGCCGGTTTTGCCACCGCTAATCGACGTGGTAAAAGTTCCAAGCCCGCTTGCTCTACCAAATGGGCCCGGCTTAGTTACCTATACCTACACGGTTCGTAATATTGGACCTGTTCCGATGAGTAATGTAAAATTAGTCGGTGATACCTGCAGTCCGATTAACCTTGTGTCTGGCGATATCAATAATAATTCTATACTCAATCTGAATGAAACCTGGATCTTTCGTTGCGCCACGATGATATCTGCCAATCATACTAATACCGTCGTCGCGACCGGCTGGGCCAATGGCATCAGTGCCACCGATATTGCCACCGCGCACGTGATCGTCGGTCTGCCGATCGTACCGCCACTGATCCATGTGACCAAGACCCCAAGCCCGCTCGCTCTCCCGGCTGGTGGAGGCTGGGTAACCTATACTGAAAAAATTACCAACCCCGGAACAGTCGCACTCAACGATGTCCGTCTTAACGATGACAAATGCAGTCCGATGAAGTTTATTTCGGGTGATACCAATGGCGATGGCAAGCTTAATCCGACCGAAACGTGGACCTATACCTGTCGAACCAAGTTAACCAGAACCACTCTCAATACCGCCACCGCCGTAGGAACCGCCAATGGCATCGGTGTCAGAGATTTTGCTCTCGCGACCGTGATTGTTCCACTTCCAAAACTTCCGAATACCGGTTTTGCTTCGAGAGAGGATAATTCCTTCTGGAGTTCGCTAATGCTAGCCGCCGGATTCGCATTTGGTTCAGCCTCATTGGTGATAGTTCTCAAAAAACGTAAAATTTAGTCCAGGCATTGACCTCGGCCTAAGAGTAGCAAAGGTCCCCGTCGGTGTGCGGGGCCTTTGTGTTGGTGAAGATAAATAAGTATGAATTCAAAAAAATTATTAAAATGGCCGCTGTTCATAACAGGCGCAGTTTGGATTGCGTTTGGTCCCGCTATTTTTTTCTATTCCCTTTTTGATTTTCCGACTTTAGGCCCATCCGCGCAATCAGCGCCGACCTTATATAGCCGTGAAATTTCTGATTCTATTTCGTCTTCTACATTGGCTAGTCCGGGTTTGCCGGTTCGTCTGAAGATTCCAAAGATTAAAGTCAATGCCGCCGTTGATTATGTTGGTTTGACGCCGGACGGAGCGATGGGCATACCAAAAATTCCACGTAATGTCGCGTGGTATAATCTTGGTCCGCGTCCCGGTGAGGAGGGGAGCGCGGTAATGGCTGGTCATGTAAATTGGTATAACGGCGCGAAGGCGGTGTTTGTTAATTTATCAAAATTAAAAAAAGGCGACAAAATAATTATAACGGATGACAGGGGGGCGACCTCGACTTTTGTTGTAAGACGATTGCGAACCTACCGCTTTGACGAAGATGCTCCGGATGTGTTCTCATCAGACGACGGCAAGGCGCACCTCAATCTTATTACTTGTGTTGGTGTTTGGAACAAAAAATTAAAAAGCTACTCGAAGCGGTTGGTAGTATTTGCGGATAAGGAGTAATTTTATTATAGCAAGGCCGCCTTCAGAAGCCTTCCTGAATCGAGAAGATAAACTGTCTTGGCCGCGGGGTCAATCACCATACCGGTAGGATTTTTTAAGGAGTCATTGGTTAGCTGTCCGACCAGGTGGCCGTTTTTTTCAAAAATTATCAGGCGTTTATTTTGCGGATCGAGAATATATAGATAAGGAATATCGGTGTAGGTCCAAAGCCGGGCGCCGGCGCCGAGTGCCGGATCAAGTCCGGAAAGTGAAAGTGGCTGTGAAACACCCTTGGTAAATCTTGCAATTTGGCCGTTGGTTTTTGAGACGAAGAGATCGCCGTCGATTGCCAGGTCTGAGCCGTCATTTACCGAGACGCTTTTATCTTTTAGCCACTCGGAACCCTGGCCAAAGCCGGTAGTGATTGGATCATGGCGGAAAATTGTCCCGTTTTGGATATCGAGCGTATAAAGCCGGCGGTTGTAAATTACAAAACTGCTGAGGTTTGATTTCTTGGTTGGAAAAGAAATTTCAACCAACTTCGTGGAAAAGTCGCTTGGTTTCAACTGCATCAATTTATTATCGTCATAAAGAAACAAAGCGTAATCATTTTCTTTTGGCGCTCCCGCCTCGGAAAATCCACTGATCGATGGATAAGTGGAAATCGTTTTTGCGTCGCCATTCATGACATCATAGACAAATAAAGTCGAGGTGTCAGTGGAGTATGCGATCAGTTTGTTTTTTATTTTGATAAGTCCGGCCGCGGCGGAAGGCGACATCGGCAAATTTGCAAGCAGCGTGGTATTGAGCGGAAGCACTTTTCGTAATTTTGTGCCGAGGTCGTTTATTTGTTTCGCGATCTCGGTACATTCCGGTTGCCGTTCGGCAGAATCGCATGGTAATTTACCGAGCAAGTCGCGGGCGGTTTTAAATTCCGAAAATGCAAGCTCGTCATTTTTGTAAATTAGCGCGTTCTCGACCGAGCTGTGGCGGTCTTTTAGGTCCTGGAGTGAACGGCTAAATGCTAAATCAGCAGTGATGACGTTTTGGCGGTGGCGAATATAGATGATGCTGACAAGGAATCCGACCGCTAAAATAATCGACCCGAACAGCATAAATTTTGTCATCAATGGGAGACGGTAAATGTTTTCTTTGAAGCCGCGCCAGCTTTGCCGCCAATTTTCGATAATCGCGGCGCGCCGGTTATTGCGGTTGAAAATAACGACAAAAAGTAGAGCGATCACGCGGACCGAATTATAGAAAAAAGCGTAGATCAAGATCAGGAGGCGCAGCAGTATTTGTCCGATGATTTTTAGAATTAGCCAGATTTTCGCGAGAATCGGCGCGAGCCGGTCGCCGAGGTTTTGATTTTGGGGACGGCGGTGAGAGCCTTGCAGACGAGTGGAGAGGTGGCTCGACATTATCTCGGTCGGTTGTTTGTTCCGTGATTCATTAATTTGGGCGTTATCTTCTTTAACCGACTGTTCATCAAGAATGCCCTTAATATTATTGAGTTTTGGAAATAGCGAGGGGGATAGGGTGTTGGCGGTGTCGTCTTCGCGGCGAAAAAGTTTCTGCAACGACGCATTTGACGCTCCTTGTTGAGTGGCTGGACGGATTTTTTTGGCCGCGGCATCGTTCGCGTCCGGCTGAAACAGATTGATAATCAGGCCGCCGAAGGAGTAACCGTTCTTCAGTTCGCCCAGGACTTTCTCCAGATGCTGAGCGCTCTGCTGAGCGCTGCGCGTCGTAATTATTTTTTCCAGGCGGTCATGACTGAAGAAATCTATCAGGTGCGGGGTGCCGGCGAAAAGATAATCGTTGGCGCTGAGTTTTCCCTGAATAATTTGCGAGAACAATCCTTCATCATTCGTCGTATCGATATCTTCGCCGTTGCCGCGGATCAGATCCATTTTTTCATAACTATCAAGTCCGTTTTTGTAAAAAAGCAGGAGATGAGGGTTGCCGAAGAAACTAAAAACAATTTCTCCCGGGCGTATAGCGCCCACGATACAATGTAAATCGCCCCGAGCCTTTTCGAGAGTGAACGCTTCACTGTTTAATTTTTCGAGCACGGCTTCGAATGAATCCTTTTCGTCATTGTTCGGAATTTCATAGTATTCGTTCTCGGCGCGGTCGATCATTTCCTGCAATTTTTTTATGAAAATAGCGTCGGCGTTATTGACTTCGCACAACGCAAAAAAGTAACCTTTTTCGGCCTCTTCGGGGGTGGAAGGTTCGGTAATGTGAAGCAGGACGTGTGATAAGTCTTGCTTACCGCCTTCGACAAAAAATTCATTTAGTCTGAGAATTGAATCCATGCTTTTAACGTTGACTTACACCATTATTAATAGTATACTATACAGCGAAGCAATTATCAATTATCATTTATCAATTATCAAAAATTGAAAATTGAAACATGGTAATTGGTACATATCGTTGTATATGCTTGAACACTTTTTTGGTTCAAAGACCAGATTAAAGCTTTTGAAAATATTTTTTCGCTCTCCGGAGCATCCTTTTTTCGTACGCGAGCTGGCCCGCCTCGCCGGCACGCATTTGCACGCCGTGCGGCGCGAAATCAGCAACCTCCTCAAGCTGAAAATCATTAAGCAAGTTTCGGCGCATGACGTCGAGCAGAAGCTTGAAGGCACTGAACGTTCAAAATATTTTCAGCTTGACCCGGATTCAGATCTCAACCAGGAACTGGCGGCTCTCCTGAACAAAGCCGAGGTGCTCGAGGAGCATGAGTTGGTCGATAAGATTAAATCGGAAGGCGGAAAAATTAAACTTTTTATTTTGACAGGAATTTTCACTGAGGAAAAAAATATCAGCACCGATATTTTTATCGTCGGCGCTCTGAAGCCGATGATCCTCGCGAAACTGATCAAACGTTACGAAAACGAACTCGGCAAAACGATTCGCTATACTTTTATGACTGACCGGGAATTCAAAGATCGGCGGCAGATCGGGGATCGGTTCCTGTTTAGCGTGCTGGAAGGTAAACATGAATTTGTCGTCAACGATTATAATTTGACGTAATTATGCAGATTTTCCTTGATAATACTGAACCAGCGGAGTTGGTTCTTTTCGCTTCCAGGGATGGTGAATCTTTTCATGAATATCGAAAATCCGCCGAGGGCGGCGGCAGTATACTCGTAGCGCTTGAGGAAGTCCTCGCTACCGAAAAAGCGACGCTCGCTGATTTGTCCGGGATTGCGGTTCGTGTTGGAGTCGGGCGGTTCACGGCGACGCGCATCGCAGTGGTATTCGCCAACACGCTTAGTTATTCTCTTCAGATACCAGTTTCTGCCGTTCATGACTCTGATCCTAAATCAGCTTTCAAAAATTTAATGTCCGCTCCCGCCGGAAAATATATCACGGCGGAATACAGCGCGGAGCCACGTCTCGGAAATAAAAGTTAACTATGCTTTCCCCTTATCAACGTTATCGTTTTTATGAAATTTTGCCGGGCCTAAGCATTTGGCTCACGTTGGTTCTTGGTTTGTTTTTGAGTTTTTTTCGTCCGCTGTGGATGATTTATATTATTATTATTTTTGATATTTATTGGGTGCTCCGAGTAGTTTATTTTTCTTTTTACACAATTTTATCCTGGAGCCGTTTTCACAAAGCGGTCAAACTTGATTGGTTCGCCATGCTAAAAAAGGATTTGCCAAACTGGATCGGTAAGATTAACGTGGTATTTTTGCCGATTTATAATGAAGAATATGGGGTGGTGAAAGCGACGCTCGACGCGCTCAGCGCCTCCAGCTATCCAAGGAATCGTCTTTACGTCGTCCTTTCCGGAGAAGAGCGCAATCTTCAACATTGGCAGAAAATTCAGGCTGAAATTAAAAAAGATTTTAGTTCATCATTTGCTGACATTCTCTTCTATACGCACCCTGATGGCCTCGCGGGAGAGATTCCCGGCAAAGGTTCGAATATCCACCATGCCGAATGGGAATTTAAAAAATTTGCTGACGACAAAGGTTGGAAGTATGAAGACATTATAATTTCGGTTTTTGATATCGACACTATCGTTCATCCGCAATATTTCGCGCATCTCACCTACATGTACCTGAAGCACCCCAATCCGACGCGCAGTTCTTTCCAGCCGATCACGCTCTACAACAACAATCTTTGGGATTCGCCGGCGGTGCTGAGGGTGATGGCGTTTGGTACCACTTTTTGGATGCTATTTAGCCTGGCGCGACTTGATAATTTGGTGACGTTTTCTTCACACAGCATGAGTTTCAAGGCGGCGATCGACGTCGGCGGCCACGCGAAAGATATTATCAGCGAGGATTCGCGGATTTTTTTCCAGTGCTGGCTCCACTATGGCGGAAATTATGAAGTTAGTCCGCTGTATCTTCCGGTTTCGATGGATACGGTCAGAGACGATCGGATTTGGAACAGTCTCCGAAATCTTTATCTGCAACAGCGCCGTTGGGCTTGGGGAGTAGAAAATATTTCTTATTTACTTTGGCAATATGGCAAGCATCCCGAAATCAGCTGGCATAAAAAATTAGTCACGCTGTTTCACGAATGGGAAGGGAAGTGGAGCTGGGCGGTGGTCGCCATTTTGATCACTTTTCTCGGCCGCCTGCCGCTTTGGGTTGCCGGCGATCAGGTTCGTCAGAGCGCGCTTTTTTTCAACACGCCTCACGTGCTCGAGATTCTCATGACCCTTGCCATGGTCGGCCTCCTCGTTTCTCTGGTTATCAGCATGCTCCTCTTGCCGCCGCGTCCGGAGCATCGCGGCCAGCACAACTATCTGTTCATGATGTTACAATGGGCTCTCACGCCGGTGTCGCTTTTATTGTTTTCATCAATCCCGTGTCTCGATGCCGTGACGCATCTCATGCTTGGACGTTATCTTGGATTTAATGTTTCAGTGAAAAAGAGATCGCTGTGAAAAAATTATTAATTTAGGATTTAGGATTTTTTATAACGTATGTTCATCAAAAAAATCGGCATTGATCTTGGGACGACGAACGTTCTTGTTTATATTCCGAAAAAAGGCATTGTGGTAAACGAGCCTAGCGTGGTGGCGATTTCAAAAATTGACGGCAAGGTTCTCGCGGTCGGCCTCGAAGCCAAAGATATGATCGGCCGCACGCCCGACGGGATTGTTGCCGAGCGTCCTTTGAAGGACGGCGTGATTGCCAACTATCATACCACTGAGGCGATGCTTCGATATTTTATAAATAAGGCGATGGGAGGCGTTCGGCTTTTTCGTCCGGAGGTAATGGTGGCGGTGCCGGGCGGAATTACTTCGACCGAGCGTCGCGCGGTGATTGACGCGACGATCGCGGCCGGCGCGCGGGCGGCTTACATTATCAAAGAGCCAATAGTAGCGGCGATCGGCGCTGATATCCCAATCGGGGCGGCGTCGGGCCACATGATTATTGATATCGGCGGCGGTACCGCGGAAATCGCCGTTATTTCACTGGGCGGAATTGTTTCTTCCGGATCGGTCAGAATCGGGGGTAACAAATTTGATCAATCTATGGTAGAATACATTCGTCACAAGTACAATCTTGCGATTGGCGAACGTAGCGCTGAAGAAATCAAAATTGCCGTTGGTTCGGCGGTGTACATGGATAATCCGATGACTTATGAAGTAAAGGGACGGGATATGGTTACCGGCCTGCCGCGGATTGTCATGGTTAAATCCGATGATACGACCGAAGCTCTGCAGCACGATCTCGAACTTTTGGTGAATGCCATCAAGGAAGTTTTGTATCGCACTCCGCCTGAGCTGTCAGCTGACGTGATGGACAAAGGAATTATTCTTTCCGGCGGTTCGGCCCTGCTTCGCAATCTCGATGTGCTTATAGCCGACGCGACCGGCGTGCCGACTTATGTTGCCGACGAACCGCTTCTTTGTGTGGCCAAGGGTACCGGGATCGCTCTTGAAAATTTAGACAGTTACAAGCGTAGTATTTTAGCAACGAAATAATATTAGTATGTAGTATGGTCATCGGCATTGAAGCCGCTCACGCCAATCAGGCGGAGCGGACCGGTGTGGAGGAGTATTGTTTCCAAATTATCGAAGCCTTGAAAAAGGTGATACCTTCCGATGTGAAGGTAACTTTGTATGCCAACTCGCCTCTTCGCGAGGATATGATGGCACTGCCCGCAAACTGGTCGGTGAAGATTTTACATTGGCCGTTTTCTAAATCATGGACTCAGCTACGGTTGTCGTGGCATTTTTTATTTCATAAACCGGATATTTTTTTCTCTCCCGGCCAAATTTTGCCGATCATTTGTCCCGAAAAAACTATCACGATGGTGCACGATAGTGCTTTCATGGCATATCCGCGGGCTTATGGGTTTCTGTCCCGTCTCTATCTTCGGGCGATGAACAGGAGAATTATCAAAAAGTCGTCTACCATTATCACTTCCACTGAATTCAACAAAAATGAATTGATGAAATTTTATGGAACAAGAGTCGGTAAAAAAGTAATCGTGGTTCCGCTCGGCTTCAATACGGTCCAGCCGCCGCCGAAATTTGATCCGAAAAAATTCGGCATTAACAAACCCTATATCCTTAGTGTCGGTCGTCTTGAAACCAAGAAAAATACCAAATATTTAATTCAAGCTTTTTGCGTGATGAAGCAGTCGGTCGATATCCAGCTGGTGCTGGTCGGCCGGCCGGGCGTCGGCTATGGTCCGATCGCGAGGCAGATTAAGCAGTGTCCATATGTGGAGGACATTGTCCGTCTCGGCTATATCGATCGTCCGGATTTGTCGGGGCTTTTCAAAAATGCCATCGCTTTTGTTTTTCCTTCGATTTATGAGGGTTTTGGTTTCCCACTGCTTGAAGCTTTGTCGCTCGGCACGCCGGCGATCGCGGCGGATATTGAAGCGCTCCGCGAAGTTGGCGGTTCCTCCTGTGTCTATGTGGATCCTTTTGACATAAAATTATTATCCGATACGATTTTGGAGCTGGTAAAGAATTCAGGCAATCAAATTAAATTTAGTCACGAAGGCAGAGAGCGCGCCGCGCAGTATTCCTGGGAGAAGGCGGCGAATCAAACCTGGGAGGTTATTGCCAGTTAATCAACTTTCTGTTACGATAGCCATAGTTTTAGGAATTTTGTGATCATCGGACATCGCCACATTTTGAACTTTTTTGAAACAGCCGCTCAGCGCGGCCAGTTGAGTCATGCGTATGGATTTATCGGCCCCCGCGGTATTGGCAAGCGCGCGGTCGCGTATGAGATTGCCGCGCGACTGCTAAATGTTTCCGAAGATAAACTGGCGCGTAATCCCGATTTCATTTTGGTTCAGCGCGGCGAGGATGAGAAAACCGGCAAGTTAAAAAAGGAAATTACCGTTGCGGAGGCGCGCGAACTGAAGAAAAGCCTTCAGCATACCTCGTGGCAAAAAGGCAATCGGGTCATCGTCATTGACGGCGCCGAGTTTCTAAACTCAGAGTCCGGGAACGCGCTTCTGAAGTTGTTGGAGGAGCCGCCGGAGAGAATATTTTTTATTCTTCTGATTGAAAATGAAGGAGCGGTTTTGTCCACAATTCGTTCGCGTCTGCAGTTATTTTATTTTTCCTTGGTCAAGACACTGGAGATTTCGACGGCTTTGGAGTTGAGAGGCGTACCATCCGAACAGGCGGAAATTTACGCGCGTCGAGCGCATGGTCGGCCCGGTAGAGCGCTGTCATTCATGGAAAATGAAAATGCCGAACGTTATGATGACCTCTTAGAAACTTTTCAGAAATTAGTCGGCGCGCCGTTTTATAAAAAAATTCAGCTGATTGAAAAATTATACGGCGCCAAGGAAGACGGCGAACGGGGTCGTACTGAGTGGCAGGAAATTTTGGAGACCTGGATTTCATGGTTCCGCGATTGGCTTCTGAAGAAGCATGGCGCGGCGCAGTTTGCCGGCGAACCGAAGCTTTCCGCGGGAATTAGTTTTTCCAGCAGCGAACTGGTCAATATAATCGATAGTTTTCAGCGAACCAAGAAATTGCTCCACCAGAACGCGCACCCGCGGCTCGCGATTGAATCCGCTTTATTAAAAATTTAAAATTTATTTTTATGACGCGAAAAATTATTTTTGCTTTAGCGGCCTCTCTTTTATTGGTAGGGGCGGGATGTTTAAGTCTTGGCGGCGGGGCCGCTCCCTCGGCGCTCGGGACATTCCGGTCGGCCGACAAGGGTGAAACTTGGGGTCCGATCAGCACGCTCCTGACTGCTACGGGCGTAAAGAGTCTCTCGCAAACCAGCGTTTATCGTTTATTTACGGATCCATCCGACGTCAACGCTCTGTACATGGCGACTCGCGGCCAGGGTCTTTATTTTAGTTATGATCGGGGCGACAGCTGGAGAAGCGTGCCGTTTTTGCAGGGTAAGTTTATCTACAGCCTCGGTGTTGATTCAGCCAATAAGTGCCTGATCTATGTGACGGATGGAAGTAATGTTTACAAATCTCTTGACTGTACCCGAACTTGGAATACGGTTTATTTGAGTCAGAACGGCAGTCGCATCGCGGCTCTCGCGCTCGATTATTTTAATCGTGGCGTGCTTTTTGCCGGTTTGGAGGATGGCACGATTTTGCAGAGTATAAACGGCGGCAGCAGCTGGCGCACCACTACTTCCACGGGCGGAATATTGCGCGACCTGGTCGCCGATCCTCAAGTCCCGGGACGCTTTTATCTCGCCAAAGCCAGCTCCGGACTTTTTGTTTCCAATGACAATGGTCAGAGTTGGGACGATGCGTCCGCCGGTCTTCGAAACTTTAGCGAATCCTTGACGTTCTATCGCTTGATTCTTGATCCCTCGCAGAAAAACAGTATTTACTGGCTGAGCAAATATGGAATATTTCATTCCGCGGACGCCGGCAAAACTTGGTCGGATTTGAAATTAGTAACGGCCCCGGGAACAGTCAACATTTACAATTTTGCTTTAAATCCGAAAAATCCCAAGGAGCTGTTTTATACCGGCACCATTTTCAGCGGCCAGCAGGCGTCGGATAGCTTCAGTCTCTCGTCGCCACCCAAAATTTCCAGTTCTAAATTATATAAATCGATTGATGGCGGCGCGACTTGGTTTAATCGGAAATTACCGAGCGGCGCGATTCCAGTCAACCTTTTAATTTATCCGGATGATCCGAGAGTGTTGTTCCTCGGATTTACTACCGCGCAATAAATATTTATTTATGTTGAACCTTCAAGATTTCAAAGCCGATTTCAAGCGCGCGATCGAATTTCTAAAGACCGATATTTCCTCTCTTCGCACCGGACGCGCTACGGGAGCGATGTTGGACAGCATTACGGTCGAAGCCTATGGATCCAGGCAGCCGCTCAAGGCGGTCGGTACGATTATGGTTGCCGATCCGAAGACGCTGACGATCGAGCCGTGGGACAAGGGCATGCTCGCCGCGATTGAGAAAGGCGTTCGTGATTCCGGTCTCGGTATCAATCCGGTGAATGACGGTAAGTTGATCCGCCTTTGTTTGCCGGAGCTGACTTCCGAGCGACGCGTGGAGCTTGCTAAGATTTTGCATCAAAAATTAGAACAGGCGAAAATCGCGATCCGGAAGATCAGGGAAGACGTCCGTGAACTGATCGGCGAAGAAGAAAAATCCAAATCAATTTCCGAGGATGATAAATTTCGTCTGCAGGAAGATTTGGAGAAGATGGTGAAAGAAACAAATGACGAGGTGAAAAAGGTGGGCGAGGCAAAAGAGAAAGAAATTACGACAGTTTAACGTTGTCATTCCCGTTCGAAAGGAAAGTCCATGATCGACGTGAAATCGCTTTCTGACAGGCAGGCTATCACTCAGCTCGCTCGACAAACGATTTACACCAAAGCTCAGTCTAGAGGCATTATCGCGAGGTGGCGGAGACATGTGGCGGAAAATAAGAAAATAGGCTGCCATCTGGTCGCGAATCTTCGCGGTGAACGCGATCTCTACTGCGCCGGCTGGAAAAACAGTCGGGAAAGTTTCGTGCGCGTTGGGTTTTTTCTCCTCGGATCGATGAGGCTCTAAAGAGCCATTCAGAGGGCATCTGGCGCGTCGCGTCCGGTGCCTTCCTTTATTTTTATTGAGTAACAATCTTGACAGCAGGGTGTTTTTTTGGCATACTAACACGTTCCTATACTACTTCGCCGCGCTCAAGCGGCTAGTAAGTTCGGAACGCAGAGGACTCAATGTTCTACTCAATCGCGATGTTTGGTCTGATGATGTTTTTTGGTGTGTTGCTGATGATGCGTCGGATCACTCTCTCGGCGACCATGGCCAGCCTTCTCTTCATGTACGCACTGTACTCATTCCACATGGGAGCCGCCCTCGATCTGTCACATGAGTGGCGCGGAGTCGTGGTTCGATTAGTCTTTGGTTGCGTCGGAATCGCGTCGTTTGTCCTTGCGGGGATCGTGTTCGTTCTTCGTTCCCGGGAGCTCGACGCTATTCGCGCGAGAACCTCGATCTGAGGTCGTACGATTCTTTTAGTGCCCCGAACACCAATTCAACGGTGTCGGGGCTCTTATTTTTTAGATAATATTTATCGGTCGAACCTTTAATTGGATTCCGCCCAAAAGTGTTGATCCGTTTGACATATTGGCTAATTTTTGCTATAATAATGCGTTCCGAGAAAAACTCGGAACCCGCCTAAAGGCCGCGGAACGGCTTGTTATTTACAACCACGATCGCAACAGGAGTTACGCATGTCCACAAGACGCCGTATCTTGATTTCCATAATTTCCGTCGTCTTCACCGTCGGCTGCGCTCACCAGGCGGCCTCGCCGACCAATGGCAGGCCAGCGGCCGAGCAGAGCGTATTCCCCATCGCCATACCTAAGTCGCTTCCCGAAGTCAAGATCGGGGGGGGGGTAATAGCCACGAAATACGCGGCGTGCACTGCCGTCTACGTCGCTCCTCACCTAATGGCCACTAGCGCGACGGCTTTCCCGCGCACTGTCGAGGGGACGACGGCCTACAATGTCGCTGGTATCATCCTCCGGGATGGCGACTATCGGCTTAAACCCGTCGACGTGGTTTACGAAGACGAGGGTAATGGTATTGCCATCATCAGGACCGAGGAAGTTGGGACACCTGTCATATTGAATGGCTTGGGTTACCCGATCGGGAGGAAGCTCATTGTGCAGTCGTTCACCTACAAAACCGCTTTGTTTCGCGGTCAGCTTCTCCAGCCTGTCTGGAATGTCGCGTTAGCCGCGCCTGCCGTCGAGCCATACACCGGCGCCAACGCATTCGCGCGATTCCGCATCGACGTCATCGTGGAAGATGGCGCGTGCGGCGCTCCGGTATTCGACGAAGACGGACGGCTTGCCGGCATCGTCCATGAACGCCACAGCGGCTACACGTCCGTGATCAGTGCATTAGCCATCGCATCCGCTTTGAAAGGAGTACCGTAATGAAGAACCATCCGAATCTTATACTCTTGTCAGGACTCATCGCGCTGTGGTCGGCATCTTCCTGCAGGCCGAACAATCCCGTAGACAAGGATTACGACAGCGCCGGCGGCCAGTGCCGTTCATACGACTGGCTGGCGGGCGCCCGGGAGTACGGCATGACTCCGCGTTATGACGTCAACCCGACTATCGTCACGCTGGAAGGGATCAAAATCGATCCTTCCTCGAACACCGTTTCGGGGGAAGCCGTCGACTGCATGGTCGACAAGATCGAACAGTGCCTCCTGCGTAAATTCGGCAATCCGCCGCGCATTCCGCCAGAGGTCATGAAAGACGCCTACTGCGTCGACGCGACCTTCGCGTTCCCTATTCCGCGGGCATGCGTAACCGTGAAAGTCGTCGACGACTGGCGTCTGAATTGCGACGGTACGCAACAGCTCCTCAAGTGGAGGCCGCCGGACGATTCCGGCTGTCTTGCCAAGGGGTTGACTCCCACGCCCGACTGCCCCTGTAGCTGGCGAGGCGGCGTCCAGGACGAACACACGGTGGTCGTCACGCCAAGCTTTTACCTCTTCCCGGACTGGTTCATACGCGTCTACACCGGCTGTCTCGACCCGTGGGGTAGTCCCGCGCTTGCCGAGTGCGCTTCACCGCTCACCGGCCCGCTCGACATGACGCCCACCTGCGTCAGATAGTGTTTCAAGTAGTCGCATAATCGCATCGAGGGCATCAGCGCAATACGCTGGTGCCCCCTTTCATTTATATTGACAGAAACCCGTTTTAGCAGTATTATTTCTCTAATTCTTGGTCTTTTTTATATGAAAATTATCTTGGCGATAGCATCCGGACTGATTCTGCTTGGGGCAGGTTGTGCAAGTCAAATCGCACAGCTATATTCCAAAAATACGACGGAATCATATTCCTGGAACGCTTATGATCGAGTGACTGCGACTTCGACGGTAGTTACCTTCGCTCATCCGTCCGGCTATGCTATCAAGGAGAATGGCAGCCTCGCCAGTACCGAAAAAATCATTATCGGCGGCCTCTTTGGAAGAATCGAAATTTATAATCAGGATTTTTACAACACCGGTAATAATGATTTGCTCCCTGCTCGGCCGAATGAAACATTCAAAAAAGGAAATTTTTACATATATTTATTCCACAACAAGTCTGATAAACCAACCAAAGACGAATTGATCAAAATTGTAAATTCTATAAAGATAAAATGATATGTCCGATCAAAATCTGATGGAGAAAATTATTTCATTTTGCAAACGCCGCGGTTTTGTTTTTCCCGGCAGTGAAATTTATGGCGGTTTGTCCGCTTCGTATGACTACGGTCCGCTTGGCGTTGAATTAAAAAATAATATAAAAAAGGCGTGGTGGAAGGCGATGGTGCAAAAAAGAAATGATGTCGTTGGGTTAGACTCGGCTATTTTAACTCCGAAAATTGTTTGGGAAGCAAGCGGACATTTACAGAGTTTCCACGACCCTTTGGTTGAATGTAAAGTTTGCCACCATCGTTTTCGCGCCGATCATTTGTTGGAGGCGAAGCAAGCCGAGCCCGGTTATATGAAGGAGAAGCCGGTTGAAATAAGTGAAATCCCGTGTCCAGACTGCGGCGGCGCGTTGAGCGAGCCGAAAAATTTTAATTTGCTGATGAAGACGGAGCTCGGTTCGGTTGAGGGCCAAAAGGAGGACGCCTACCTCCGCGGTGAGACTTGTCAGGGTATTTATCTTGACTATTTGAGCGTGAAAGACGTGATGCGACAAAAGTTGCCGTTCGGAATCGCGCAGGTAGGAAAAGCGTTTAGAAATGAAATCACTACCAAAAATTTTATTTTTCGCATGCGTGAATTTGAACAGATGGAAATGCAATTTTTTGTAAATCCTAAAGACGCGGAGAAACATTTTAATTATTGGAAGGAACAGCGCATGAGTTGGTACAAGAGCCTTGGCATGAAAGAGGAAAATATACGTTTCCGTCAGCACGCGACCGATGAACGCGCACACTACGCGAAGGATGCTTGGGACATCGAGTACAATACTCCCTGGGGCGGATGGAAAGAGATGGCTGGAGTCCATAACCGAGGTGATTGGGATCTGTCTCGCCATGGTAAATATGCCGGCGTCGATATGACTTACACTGATTTGGAAGGCGAAAAATATATTCCGTATATCGTTGAGACCTCGGATGGCGCCGATCGGGCGACGCTGATGTTTTTGATTGATGCATTTGCGGAAGTCGAGACCAGGAGCGGGGACGAAAACGCAAAACATGAAACAGAGTTAGTTCTTCGTCTGCACAAAGATTTAGCCCCGATAAAAGTTGCTATTTTGCCGCTTTCCAAAAAAGAGCCTTTGCAAAAAATAGCCAAAGAAATCCAATCAAGCATCTGGAACGAATTAATGACTCAATATGATGAGACTGGCTCGATCGGCAAACGCTATCGCCGCCAGGATGAGATCGGCACGCCGTTTTGCGTGACGGTTGATTTCGATTCATTGGAAGATAAAATGGTGACGGTGAGAGAACGCGATAGCATGAAGCAGGAGAGAATCGCGATTGTCGACCTCAGAAAATATTTGTTAGAGAAATTTTAATTATGTACAGCGTCTCTAAATTAAAAAACGGCATCACGCTCCTGAAAGTTCCGGTGGGGGGCGCGCCGTCCGTGACCGTGCTGGCGTTGTTTCCGGTCGGGTCGCGTTATGAAGATAAAAAATTCGCCGGAGCGGCGCATTTTGTTGAGCACATGATTTTCAAAGGCACAGAGAGACGGCCGCAAGCGACCGATATTTCACGCACCCTCGACGCGCTCGGCGCCGACTACAACGCTTTCACCTCGAAAGATTATACTGGTTATTACATCAAAATCGCGGCTCTGAAACAGGAAATAGCTTTCGATATTTTATCCGATGTTATTTATCATTCGATTTTTGTCGCGGAAGAAGTTGAGAAAGAAAAAGGCGCTATCGTCGAAGAGCTTCGCATGTACAAGGATAATCCAAGCATGGCGATCGATATGCTTTTCGATAAGCTCCTCTTTGGCGACACTCCGCTCGGTTGGGATATCGGCGGCACGGAGGATACGGTTCGTGGTTTTACCCGTGACCAGCTCAATGATTATTATCAATCTCATTACTCGCCGAAAAATACTTTGCTGATCTTGGCCGGAGCCATCAGCCTATCTTCTGAAAAGAAAATCACCTCATTTTTCAAAGAAAAGAAAGTTTCGAAACAAGCGAAAGACCTTTCACATTACAAAAAATCTTTTGAACATTTTGAATGGCCCAAAAAGCCTCTGCCGCTCGCGGACAGAATATTAGTTGAAGAAAAAAAACTAGACCAGGCTCAGTTGATGATTGGTTTTCCCGGTCTTCACAATGATCACGCCGATCGTTTTACCGCCGCGATTTTGTTAAGTATTCTCGGCGGAGGCATGAGCTCGCGCCTCTTCGTGGAGGTGAGGGAGAAGAGGGGACTTGCGTATATGGTGCGCGCCGGATCGAATTCATTTCGCGATGTCGGCGTTATTTCGATTCAGGCCGGGCTTGATCCGAGCCGGCTTTTCGAAGCCTTGCAGGTGATCAAAGCTGAAGTCGAACGCATTGCCAAGGAACCCGTGACCGCGGAAGAATTGAACAATGCCAAGACGAATCTCGCGGGTCGGCTCGCGCTCAGTCTCGAAGACAGCAGTACCCAGGCGGAATGGTATGGCAAACAATGTTTGTTTAATAAAAAAATAAATTTGCCAAAATACGTGATAGAAAAATTAAATAAAGTTACTGTGAAGCAGGTGCAAGCGTTGGCGGCGCGGCTATTGGTGTTGCCGGAAATGCGCCTCGCGATTATCGGGCCAGTTTCGAAAGCGGACGTTGTCAGTATGGTAAATAAATTGTAAATTCATTTTTCGAATATGAAAAAACTTTATTTATTCGCTAACTGGAAAATGTATCTTGGCGTGGCAGAGAGCGAGAAGCTCGCGCGCGCCTTCGGGAAGATTTCCAATCCCAAAGGAAGCGAAATCGTGATTTTTCCTTCGGCGCTCGCGATGAGTACGGCGGCTCCGATTTTCAAAAAAAATAAATTTCTTTTTGGCGCTCAAAATATTCATTGGTCCGACCACGGCGGGTTTACAGGGGAAGTTTCCGTCGCAATGTACAAGGAGCTCGGCTGTACCCATGCGTTGGTCGGACACTCGGAACGCCGTCGCTTATTTCATGAGAGCGATCAGGACGTGCGTCTGAAGTTGGAAGCGATCCTTGATGAGAAAATAATTCCCGTGCTGTGCGTGGGAGAAACACTCGAAGAACGCAAGGCCGGCAAGGTGGAAGAAGTGCTTGAAAAACAGCTGCAATCAGCGTACGCGAATTTATTATTGCCAAAAGGAATTGGGCTGATCGTGGCTTACGAACCGGTTTGGGCGATCGGCACCGGCGAGTCGTGCGATTCAGAAGAAGCGGAACGGATCGCGGGATTTATCAGCGAGTTGGTAAAAAAGATAACCGGACAGACACCGGTTGTGCTTTATGGCGGCAGTGTCAGCGCGGAAAATATTCGTAATTACATCAATCAGCCAAATATTCAGGGCGTGCTTGTCGGCGGCGCGTCGGCTGCAAAAGAAAGCTGGTCCGAGCTGATTGAAAAATTGACCTGAAATTTATGTATTTAATCGGTTTTATAATTTTGGGCGCCAGCATCGTCGGCATGGCGATTGTAGTTGTCCGGAAATTTCCCCTGCTCGCCAATCTTGATCTTGAAAATTTGCCGGAGGAAAAACTCGCCAAAAAGAAAAAAGAAATGGTAAGTCGGAGAGTCAGAGCTGGACACAGCCGGCTCGCGTTAACATTTTTGAAACTTGCAAAGCCGGTCGGAAAATTATGGGGATCGCTGCAGTTGAAGTTTCGAATTTATGTCGGCAAGATTGAACGCCTCTTGCATCATGAGCAGCGGGTAAAGATCAAAGCCGAACTTGCGCAGCTGCCGAGCGAGGCGGTCGATAATAAACTGATGAGCCTTGTCGCCGAAGGGGAACAGTATTTTCATCAAGGGAATCTTGAAAAAGCCGAAGAGTTTTTTATCGCGGCGATTAAGCTGGACGCGAAATTCGCGCCAGCCTATCGCGGCCTTGGTGATACCTACCTAGCCAAGGGCGCGCTCGCCGAAGCCGAGGAGACTTATCAATTTCTCATGCAATTGACCCCGAAAGACGACAGCGCGATGGTAAAAATTTCCGAATTACTTGAGAAGAAGGGGGAGATTGAGAAAGCGATAAATTTTTTACAGCAGGCGGTGATCGTGAATGATTCGCTTTCTTCGCGATTTTATCATCTTACTGAGCTGCTGCTTCGGGTGAACCAGCCAAGCGTGGCCAAGGAAGCAATAGTTCAGGCGGTGGAATTAGAGCCTAGGAATCCTAAATATCTTGACTTGCTGGTCGAAACTGGTATACTATGTGGCGATAAGGTTTTGGCTGAAAAAGGTCAGAGGGAGTTACGTCTTGTGAACCCGCAGAATCAAAAACTGGATAGTTTTCAAGGACGGATTCATGCGTTGAAATAGATTACCGGGCAGATACCGAAGCGGTCAAACGGGGCTGACTGTAAATCAGCTGGCTACGCCTTCCTAGGTTCGAATCCTAGTCTGCCCACATTGAACGCCGTCTTAGCTCAGCTGGTAGAGCAACAGTTTTGTAAACTGTAGGTCCGGGGTTCAAATCCCCGAGACGGCTCAGAAAATTTTAACGCCGATGTAGCTCAGATGGTAGAGCACGTCCATGGTAAGGACGGGGTCCGCGGTTCAATTCCGCGCATCGGCTCAGGGTTTAAAAATTGAAAATTAAAAATTAAAAATTCACAATGTATGTCACAAGACAACATGGTAAAATTGGAATGTTCGGTCTGCAAGCATATCAATTACTTCAGCACCAAGAACAAAAAGATCCTCAAGAACAGGCTGGAGCTCAGCAAGTTCTGCGACAACTGCAAAGCGCACACTGTCCACAAGGAAACGAAATAGTCAGGGACACTAAGTCAAGCTGTGAAATATTATTTTACCGCTTTCTATAAAAGTTTCTACGATTCCGTATGGTTGAAAGCCACGCGGGGTTTTCCTGGCAAAGCCTGGAGTTACTTTTGTCTTTTTGTTTTCGTCGTCGCTCTCGCCGCGTTAGTGCCGATCGCGTTTGAACTTCGCCCGCTGGTAAAAGATTTTGGTCAAAATTTTTCGACCGGCGCGCCTGATTTCGAGGCGACTCTGAAAGGTGGAAAATTATCAGTGCGGAAGTTGGCTCAGCCGTTTGTCTATCGTTCTTCCGGAAATGATTTTGTAGCGGTAGTGGACACGATCAGCACCAGTTCGGTGGCGTTGGAGCAGTATGTGACCAGCACTTACGCCGACTCTATACTTATCACCTCTGATCATGTCGAGTTTCGTGATGTCAGTACCGGCGAATCGAGAATTCAGAGTTGGAAAGATTTTCCGGAGTTCTCATTTTCGAAAAGCGAAGTTGTAGCGATGACAAATCGTTTTGCCGAACCAATGAATTTGGCCGCCGCGATTTTGGTGATCTTTATCGGGCTCTATGTTGGATTTTTTGTCAGCAAGCTCTATACTATACTAATGGTTACACTATTGGTTTCGGTATTTGCTCGAATATACAGTCGCGCGGTGAAGTTTTGGGAGTTGTTCACGATTGGTCTCTATGCGGTTACCTTACCGAGCATTATCGGCATCATCCTCACTTTGATCGGACTGGAATTTTCTTATGTGCAGTTTCTTGCCCTTCTGGCGTTTATGCTGGCGATGGTGTGGACAAAAGATGAGGCCAAAGTCGAAAGTCCAAAGTTATAGAAAAAATGGGCCTGTAGTTTCAATGGTAAAACTCTCGTCTCCAAAACGAGCGTTCTCGGTTCGAATCCGAGCGGGCCTGCACTGTAAATTTATGGCTTAGCATAGCCATAAATTTTTTTAACCTACATCGGAGTTAGAACCAAATGACCTTGGCGAATATTCTAGACATTTTTAAAATATGGTGTTATGCTTCAATCAATATTATAATTTTAGGATAATTTGATGGCTTCTATGCGTACTTTAGTTTTAGCATCGACATCACCACGAAGGAAGTCTATTTTAACTAATTTAGACCTTCCTTTTGTTGTCGCGTCTCCTAAATATCATGAAGATAATTCATTACAGATTTTGCCTGCTGACTTAGTACAACATTTGGCTGTTGGCAAGGCTCGTTCACTTATGACAGATTTCCCAGATGCTATTATTATTGGATCAGATACATTGGTAGAATTTAAAGGAAAAATTTTACCTAAGCCTCGCAGTATAAAAGAAGCAGTCGACATGCTACTGTCGTTGAGCGGCACTTCCCATTCCATTCTAACTGGGTTTGCACTATTTGATACGAAGTCTGGTCAAGTAGATAGTGGCACACAAAAAACAGTCATCACCTTTAGAGAGATTAAATTGGAGGAAGCCCAGGCGTATGTAAAACGTGAAGACGTACTTGGTGTTGCTGGAGCGTATGACCACGAGCACCTCGGCGCAGTGTTTGTTGAAAATTTGAATGGCGATTTCTATGGTTCCGTTGGTTTTCCGTTATATAAAATCGCAGAATCTTTGAAAAATAATTTTGAGATGGACCCTCTTTTTCTCGACCGATAAATTATTTCTTTATGACACTCAACAATAATGAAAAAATTAAGAAAATAATGGAGAAAAGTGAACAATTTGTCGTTATTTGCGGACCAAGCGGTAGCGGTAAGACAATGGTTGCAGAATATCTTATTAGTAATTACGGTTTTGCTGAACTCCCATTTTTAACGACTCGTGATTTAAGGCCTGGAGAAAAAGAAATTGGTGCTTGTCAAATTACGCGGGATGAATTCATTGAACAATCGCAAGGTGGTAATATTTTCTTGGGAGTTAGAAGCTATGGTAACGCTTATGGTTATAATTTAGATCTCATTTACAGTCAAACGATGAATGGTCAACGAATCGTTGTTGAAGCTCCTGCATCATATTTAACAACGGATGTTTCTTATTTTTTGCCAAAAAGTACTATAATTGGCGTTATTCCCTTAACCCCAAATGAAACTGAAAGACAACTGGAAGCACGGGGTTTAAATGCTGCGGTTGACCAAAGGTTGCGCGTGCTTAATTGTGAAATTGAAAAAGAACATATAGCATATTCCTGTGGCACAATTGATGTCACGCCTATTTTGCCGACTGATGGCAGTCCTGAACACACTCTTCGTCAAGTTGATCGTTTGATGGAAAAACGTGGTTTCAGTAAAGTATGAAGAAACTAATTAGGTTTCTTCATACTTTTTTCTTATTTTTAAACCTCACTTCTTTTGACTCTCGTTTACGAACGGGTCGTATTTTGGGCCGGTCATGGTCGCCATTAAGATTTAGCGCGCGTTTTTTTTCGTTTTGCTTTGGAAAACAAAATTACAATAATATTCTTCTCCATGCCAAAAATATACAAAGGGATCAAGAATTGGCTATTGCAGACTCAGGCACATTTAATTTTTCTCGATATATTGAAAAAAAATTGCTCCAAAAAATTGTAAATATTTTGAATTTGCCTTTTGCTGAGTTTTCCGGATACCTCACTACGGGAGCGACTGAAGCAAATATTTACTCTCTTTGGGTGGCACGAGAGTGGGCAAACAAACTAGTTGAAGCACGTTCTGAAAAAAAGATATATTGGCTTATTCCTAAGAATGTTCACTACTCAATAATTAAGGCACTACGTTTGCTGGCCATTGAAGGCCAACAAAATAATGAGGTAATTCTTATTGATCTTGACCAGAACGGTCGTGCTAATCTTCAGCAGATCATTCAATATGTTGAACTCGCTCATACCCATGAAAATCCCGTGGTTCTAGTTATGACTGCCATGTCAACAGAATACGGATCTATTGATCCGCTCAAAGAGGTCGATCAGTACATTGCTTCTGCAGCGATTAAAAACTTCCATTTACATGTCGATGCGGCGTTTTCAGGATTTTTTCTGCCATTTGCTAAAGGTTATGAAAACATTTTTTCTATTCAATCGTTATCATCAATTTCGTTAGATTTTCACAAGACCATTGGCGGTCCTGTTGGCGTTGGGGCAGTAGTTATGCGTTCTGGGTTCGAAAAATTTGCGAAAGTCGAAGCCTCTTATCTTAAGGATGGTGCCGACTTTACGTTAGTAGGCAGCAGAAAAGGCATAGACGCGCTAGCGATTTATAGTATTTTTGATATATATGACATTGATGATTTTAAGAAGGAAGTAGCCGCGATGCAGACCAAGACGCAATTTTTAGCTAATAGTTTAGCTCGTTTGTCATTTATTAGATTATATTATGAACCAACATTTAATTATATTGTTTTTTCTTTAGATAATTTAAGTCCAGATAAAGAATTAATTATTAGAAAAATATTTGCTAAATTTTCGGTTTCATCATCAGAAGTCGAAAGTGACGGTAAAAAAATTTCTTTATTCAAAATAGTTATCCGACAAGACCACAGTGTTAGGTTATTACGCAAATTCGTGCTTGAATTAGCAGCACTTAGATAGTATGACTCAAAAAAATGAGTATTATAAAATTGGCCAGTTGCTCAATCCGCTTCAGAGAAGCATTACAACATTATATCCGCAAGGAAGTAAGTGTAGAATCGTTGTTCCCGCTCGTGTTGATACCTTTTTGTGCCATCACCACTATTTTGTGCATCCGCTTCGACCGCAAGTCTACCCGGTAAATTCTATTAACTTTGTTCTTAACCAATTAACCGAAGCAGAAGTAGCGATACGATCGGATAAAAAAATTGTTATCACTGCTCTCGAGACCAGAAAGCCGTTGATCGAGCATGTGGTTAAAATTATGCAACAGACCCTAGGGTTTGATACGGGATTTTCCGTTATAGCAAAAAACAATCACAATACTTTGCATGGCGGACTAGGTTCGTCCTCCACACTAATGACTGCAGTAGCTCAGGCTATAAATATAATCATGGGTAACCATTTAACGGTTCAGGAAATGACAAAATTATTAGCACAGAATTATGGAGAGGAAACCAATAAAACTGGTATGCTTTCTACAATGGCTAGTATTGGCGGTGCTTCTGCATCGGCGTTGAGCGGTAAATCTTTGATAATTATTGGCGGCGAAGCCGAGATATGGATTAAAGAGGACTTGCCCGTAGGTTATGAGGCAGTTTTGCTCTATCCGAAGAACATTAAAGCCATATCGGGTATAGTTGATATGCAGCTTTATAAAAAAGGGTTTGAGTTATTTGAGCGAATTGGGTATGAGTGGGGTGACATCAAGGAAAATATTTTAAGATCAAAAATAATACCGGCGATTTGTAAAGAGGACTACTCAGTGTTGTTTAAGTCAATTAATATGTATACTATTGGAGCCTATGGCGATATTCCGCAGTATTTTAGATCACGTTGGCTATCGCACAACATTTTTTTTGATGAGTTTATATACACCATATTTTTAAGACTCTTTGCAGCCGTACCGATGGAGGAAAATTGTTTTTTTGTCTCATCCGGCGGTCCTTTACTTGTGATAATTACTAACCGATTTAACGATGTGATAGCTGCACTCGGCAACATAACTGATAATTTTTCAGTTGATAGAGTTTCGTTGGCAAGAAGCGGGCCCCAATTAGAGATTGAATAGTAATGGATTTTTTTAACAACCTAAATTGAATAAATTCGGTCAATTACTGTATGTTATATGGAAAAAGAAATTAAAAAAATTTACCTAGGAGTTTACGGCGTGTATCTAAAAGGCGATAAGGTTTTAGTAATCAAGAAAGCGCGAGGTCCATATACCGGAAAATATGACCTACCGGGTGGTGGACTTAATTTTGATGAGACCGCAAGCCAATGCCTCGAAAGAGAAATGATGGAAGAAACCAATACAAAGGTACTAAAGAAAACTTTAATCGGGATAAATGAGTATCAATGCCAATACCCTAGAGAGGATGGCAGCATCAAGGACTTCCACCATTTGGGAGTGTACTACCGGGTTAATCTTCTGATCGAAAATCTTAAGACTACGCCAGATGGTCAGGATTCAAACGGAGCCGTTTTCGTGCCAGTTTCAGAGCTTAATGAAAAAAATACGTCACCGATTTGCCTCCCGATGATTAAACAAGCACTGGATGTGAAAGTTTCGTAGTACCGACTGCATACCTATTAATTAACCAAATCTGACGCCGCGCTATAATCGGCATTGTTCCTGGTTCTGACTTCATCCACGATGCCCTGCGAAGACCAGTTTATGCTGGTCTTTTTTGTTGTAGTAATATAGAATATTAAAACCCGCACTTTATAAATTGTATTAATATGCCAGAAAATTCATTTGAAGCAATCAAAAGGGTAGACGATAATGGAAGGGAATATTGGTCATCGCGTGAATTGGCTAAGGTTCTAGAATATCCATATTATCGTAAATTTCTTAGTGTAATCGATAAGGCGAAAGTTGCTTGCGAAAATAGCGGCGGAGTTATCCACAGCCATTTTGTCCATATGGACGAAATGGTTCTAATCGGGTCTGGTGCGGAAAGGCCCATTGATACAATGTGTCTTTCACGATATGCCTGTTATCTGATCGTTCAAAATTCTGATCCAACTAAAGTAATCGTAGCAAAAGGTCAAACATATTTCGCGATTCAAACGCGAAGACAAGAAAAAGCTGACAATCTGATCGAAGATAATAATCGTATTTTTTTGCGTGAGGAAATGAAAAAGCACAACACGAGCTTGATGCAGACTGCGGCCATGGCCGGTGTTGAAAATTATGCGATTTTTCAAAATTATGGTTATAAAGGTTTGTATGGCGGGCTGACAATGCAGGATATTCATGTGAAAAAACATTTGACGAAATCGCAGAAAATTCTTGATCACATGAACAGCGAGGAGTTGGCTGCCAATTTATTTCGCGCTACTCAAGCTGGTGCAAAAATAAAGCGGGAAAATATTAGAGGTCAAGTAGATGCAAATTTGGCACATTACGAGGTCGGTCAAAAAGTTAGAAATACGATTGCAAATTTAGGTGGTACGATGCCAGAAGAATTACCGACCCCGGATGCGATAGGTAAAGCTCAAACGAGAATAAAGAAATCAAGGCAAGTGAAGAAAATTGAGACTGGCAGAGAATAAAAATCGCATATGAAATTAATCTCACTTAACACTTGGGGAGCTCGAGCAGGTCTGGATAATCTGCTCGATTTTTTTAAAAAACATCGCGATGCGGATATATTTTGTTTGCAGGAAATCTGGGATGGCGGCGAAGAGCGGATCGCGGGAGTAAATTTTAAAGGGGTTGATTGTAAGCAGGTCGAGCCGCGATTACTTAGAAAAATTCAAGACGTTCTGCCGGATCACGTCGTGTATTTCAGGCCGCATTATTTTGACTTTTATGGTTTGGCGTTATTTGTGAAAAAAGATTTAAATATTATTGAGGAGGGGGAGTTGTTCGTTTATAAAGAACGCGGCTATTATTCATCGGACGCGGTAGGAAATCATGCTCGTAATATTCAATACGTGAAGGTCGCCATTCCGCGTGGCATACGCGTCATTGTTAATTTCCACGGCCTGTGGAACGGCCAAGGAAAAGATGACTCGGCTGACCGCCTGCTTCAGTCTGATAATATTTTGCGTTTTCTTGCCGCCCTTCCTCACCCGGTCATTTTATGCGGAGATTTTAATCTGTTGCCTGAGACGGAAAGTATAAAAAAACTTGAGTCTTTTGGATTGCGGAATCTTATTAAAGTAAATAATATTGCTTCGACAAGAACCAGTTTTTATAAAAAAGAACACCGATTTGCTGATTATACGTTTGTGAGCAAGGATATTAGCGTCGTCGATTTTAAAGTATTGCCGGATGAGGTATCGGACCATAATGCCATGCAGCTTAGTTTTGAATAACCGTCATTCATCGCTAAAACAGCCATTTTTTTGGCCTTAAGGTTGACAAAAGGCTGATTTTGTAGTATAATTCTGCGTTAGTGTACGTTAATTATTGAGCCTTTTTACATGAAAAACTTTTCCAAAAAACTATCTCTGCTCCTTATCCCAGTAATGATTTTTGCGTTTGGAATTAGTGAATCCAAAGCCGCGACTTCTACCCCCGCTCTTAGCGCGCCAAACACTACTATTATTATTGGTGATCAGGTAAATATCAAAGTTTCGAATACTGACGCTGAGCATACCTTGAGCGATATTCCGGTTTCTTTTGTCGGTGTGAAGGAAGGCGTGGCAAAAGTGACCGCCTGCCGACAAGAGACAAATTGCGCGTCTATAAATATAACGGTCATCAAGAAGGTCGCGAAGGCCGCGCCGCAGAAAACCGCCAAGGTCGTCAAAAATAAAGTTACGAAAGCCAAACGGATAACCAGACCGGTCAAAAAGGCTGCCGCCAAAATTGTTTATGCTCAGATCGCCATGCAAGAGGGCGGAGCGCAAACGCGATCCCTTGTTCTGAGTCGGACTAACTTTCAGGTGCGGGAGAAGGAGAGCGCTGATATTATAGTGCAAGACAGCAATGCCGTCAGTATTATGACGGACTCCTCAGCGGTGAGCGCGTCAGTAATTAGTAATCCGACTTTGCATAATGTAAAAATAACTATTTATGGCATGGCGCCCGGTACTGCCAATATAAAAATTTGTGATAAAAAGCCGGTTTGCGGCACAGTTCAGGTGGTAGTTACTCCTGCCGTTCAGGTGGCGGCCGTTCCTGCGGTGGCCGCTCCGGTCGCGATAAGTCCAACAGTCCAGGTAGCGGCTGCTCCCAGTATTTCAAGCGGTTCCTCAGCTGGTGAAAAATTCTTAAATATCAAGCCGGGTGAAACTTATTGGTTGAACATGGGTAGTGTCGCGAACCTTAGCGTGGAGTCCAATATTTGGCTCGTTCCCGCGACTGTCAAGGATAATTATGTTGTTATTTCCGTTTCGTCATATTATTATGGCGAAGCAATTTTGAAAGTTTGTAGCGGTCAATATCCAAGAACTTGTGGCAACGTTTATGTAAATAACAAATCCAGACCGTCATATCCTCCCGCCAACTAATCTTTTAATTTGATGGTTATAAAATAATGGCTAATTCAGCCATTATTTTTTTGTTAAACACATCGGTGCGCGCCCCTATATTTTATGGTATACTGACCCAATGATTCGAAAGATAATGAATTATACAAGCTCAATATTAATTTGTCGAAAATCATGCGCACTTTCAATTCCCGCCTCTTCAAAAATTTAGTTGGATGTTTTTCCGGAAATAATCTGATCTGGCACGTTTCCGCCATCGTCTTAACGTATGTGTTAGTCGCAGGCGGATTTGATTGGTGGTATTTTGAAGCGACACGGAGTGCGGTACTGCAGTCGATATTGTTTCCGGCCGCGATGATCGGCGGGGTGGTAGGCCGGAGTTTTTTGAAGAAATAGTAGTATATTCGTACTATAATCTAAATGATTACGAAAATTACTAATCTAATAAATTCTATATGGATGCGGTAAATTGGTATTCACAACTTATTAAACCAATCTGGTCGCCACCGGCATGGCTTTTTGGACCGGTGTGGACGTTTTTATATGTATTGATCGCCATATCGTTTGGCAAGGTTTTTTTGATGGCCTGGAAAAAACAAATTTCCCCCGTGATTGCCATTCCTTTTGCGCTCAACCTATTTTTTAATTTTATTTTTACCTCAATTCAATTTGGACTTAAAAATAATTTATTGGCTGCGGCGGATATTTTGCTCGTTGTTGGTACGCTTATCTGGGCAATGATAATCATTTGGCCGCGCGCCAGGTGGGTGGTCTATGCTAATATTCCTTATCTCGTCTGGAGTATTTTCGCTACCGCATTGCAATTAACAATTACTTATCTTAACCGTTGAAAGTATGCGTGTCTGGATGGGTAATTCTTTTGTCCCCGAGAATGAATTTACGATTACTTTCGCGCGGTCGGGCGGAAAGGGCGGGCAGAATGTAAACAAAACTTCCACCAAAGCGATTGTTCACTGGTCGGTGGGCAGGTCGCAGGTTTTGTCGTGGGAAGAAAAGGAAAGAGTTCGTGCGAAATTAGTTAATCGAATAAATAATAACGATGAACTCGTGGTTATGTCTGAAGAGGAACGTTCCCAACCGCAGAATCGGGACAAGGCAGTGGCTCGTCTTCGCGCGCTCGTCGCACAGGCGCTTCGGGTGCCGAGGAAACGCCGGCCGACGCGTCCGACGAGAGCTTCGAAAATTCGTCATATGGAAAGTAAAATTCAGCGGTCGCGGGTGAAGTCCAGCAGGCGAGGTGGATTTTGATTATTCTATCATCCTGAGTCGAAGCAAAGGTTCTCCGTTGTTTATTATTAGCCCTCCGCGGGCAGCGGTTCTTTTTCCGCAAAAAGAACCAAAACCGCCGAGCCTGTTGTCTCGTTCGGTAACTTCCAGCGACTCACTGACGACTTTTTTCAAATCAAATAAGGGGCATTGAAAAAAATCTCCGTTCGTCGGGAAGTAACTCTCACTCGACAAGAGCTCGGAAGCCAGCATTGGAGACCGAGCGTTTGTGAGGCGACTAGACAATTCGAGACGAGTTTTCCGTGGGAGGCCGTGTGCTTGAGGAACCAGGCGACGAGTTCACGGCCTCAGGAAAACGAGTCCGAATTGTCAGAAGCTGAACAATTTGCTCGGGGTCTTTTTGGTTTCTTTTTGGACAAGCAAAAAGAAACTGCCCGCCGCATAGGCGGTATTTTTAGGTTTACTTTTCCTCTTTTTTAAGATAAGATTAGGCCACTAGTTCCATAGTGGAACCAATTCAAATTAGCAGGTCACTTTGTGCAAAAATTGCACGAACTGTTATTCAAATAGTAATATGCAAAAAAAGCATAATGCTAGACGGAATAAATTTTTTTTGTGGACAAACGCCTCGTCATCCTCGGCATGGCTATCGCCAGCACACTCGGCGGCTGGATCCTGACTCTTTTTGGCGCCGGTTCATTTTCTTATACTTCTGTTATTGGTACTTTGATTGGTGGGATATTGGGGATTTGGGTGATGGTGAGGGTGAGTGAGTGAGATGCGCGACATTGTAACTTGTGTATTCGACCATTGAGTGATAAACTTGCATGAAATATGCAGAAATCATATTACGAAAAACCAAAATTTACTCTGTATCAGGCGGATTGCCTGAAGATTCTTGCTGAGCTCCCAGAAAATTCAGTGGATATGGTTTTTGCCGATCCACCATACCTGCTTTCAAATGGCGGTTTTTCTGTCCAAGCTGGAAAGCGTGTGAGTGTTAATAAGGGAGAATGGGACAAAAGCGGTGGATTAAAAAAGGATTTTGAATTTCATATTCAGTGGATACGAGCCGTTAGGCGCGTATTAAAGCCGAGTGGAACGATTTGGATTAGTGGAACCTACCATTCAATTTACCAATGCGGTTTTGCACTTCAAGTAGCTGGATTTCATGTGCTTAATGATATTGCGTGGTTCAAACCAAACGCTTCGCCAAATTTAAGCTGTCGTTTTTTTACCGCAAGTCACGAAACTCTTATATGGGCCAGAAAAGACAAAAAAGCAAAACATATTTTTAATTATGACGCGATGAAAAATGGCACGTGGCCAGAGGACGCGTTAAAAAAACCCGGCCTTCAAATGCGTTCGGTATGGTCAATGGGAACACCTAAACCATTTGAAAAGAAATTTGGTAAGCACCCAACGCAAAAACCGGAGGCCTTATTAAAAAGAATTGTTTTAGCCAGTACGAATAGAGGGGATGTCATTCTTGATCCGTTTACCGGTAGTTCAACTACTGGAATGGCCGCCTATCTTTATGGTAGAAATTTTATTGGTATTGATATGGAGAAAAAATATCTCGATTTGTCTATCAAACGATTTGAGGAGCTAGATCGTAATTTGAAAAATAAGAAAACCTAAGTATGACAGCCTTAGCGTATATGCCAAGCTATGTTACCGAATGGACTGACAAATATTTTCATCAATCGGCTTTTGATGTTCCTGTAAATTATCCAAATAAGAAGGTGCTAAAATTTTTGGCTAGTTTTTCGAAACCAAAAAAGGTACGACTTTTTAGAGGGATAAATAAATACAATAAAGATAACGGAGCGGTAGCTAGTTGGACATATAATAGGCAAATTGCAGAAGGATATGCAAAGGATGTCGGGGGAAAAATTATCGAAAAGGAATTTTTGTTTAATCAAATATTGCTGGATACAACCTTATTAACAAAAAAGGAGAAACAACAGTTTGGGTATGATTATAAAATCGATGATAAAGAAGTGTTAATATTAGAAATATGATTTTCTTACCATTTTATAAGGAAAAATTAGGATGTAAAAACGAAGATGATGTTTTTGATTACATTATCAGAAATTTAAAGCTGAGCATTTTATTATGGTCGTATTTTGTAAATTGGAGCAAGGTTTTTGAAAATACAAGAAAAATTGAATTGGCATTAAATGTCTTAAATTACCTTATCGGAAAAAAAGATTTTGATACGGAGTTTAAAATTTTGGTTAAGGAACACCCGGAAGTAGTAAAAGTTATCCCAGCCTTAGTGGTTAGGGATGGGGCAAATACTAGCAAGTTTAAAATTTTAGTAGATTATAAGAATAAAAAATTGGTTCATGAGGATTATGATTTTACTAAAAAAGACTTTAACGATAAGGATATCGAAAGATGTCTAGTCTTTGTAAAAGAGACTGGTCTTAAAGATTTGATTATTTCACAAAAGATAAAAAACCTTGTTGATTACATGATCGGTGTAGAGGCCGGGCTGGACAGTAATGGTCGAAAAAATCGAAGCGGTCATTCAATGGAGAATATAGTTGAGTTCTTTATAGCAGACATATGCAAGCAGAAGGATTATAAGTATTTAAAAGAAGCTACTGCCGCAACAATTAAACAGGGATGGGGTTTTGATGTGCCAGTAGATAAATCGTCTCGCCGATATGATTATGTGGTGAATACTGGTAAGGAATTATTTATTTTTGAAACTAATTTTTATAGTGGTGGCGGGTCGAAATTAAAGTCTACTGCTGGCGAATATCGTAATTTGTTTGATGTGTTGGGTGGTAAATATAAATTTATTTGGATCACTGATGGTATGGGCTGGAGAAGCACAGCTAAACCATTACGAGAAACCTTTAATCATAATGGCTATGTGATTAGTTTGGATATGATTGAGAATGGGGTGTTAGAGAGTGTTTTGGAATAAAATTGTTCTCTTTTCTTTTTGAAGTGAAATATTTACAGACAATAAAAGCAGAGCATGTTTTGAAACATGCAAAGCGAATGCATGAATCGTGGAATCCGTCATATTTATTCTACACAATTATATAGTTTCACATATATTCTCATTCGTCCGCCCCGCTTAGCGGGGACTCACGCATCTCAAGTATGAAAAAAGTCGCAGTGTTCGACATCGACGGAACAATTTTTCGTTCCAGCCTGCTCATAGAAATAACCGAAGCGCTGATCCAAAGCGGCATTTTTCCGTTATCGGCGCGGAAGGTTTATGCCAAATCGTACAAAAATTGGCTGGATAGGCGTGATTCTTATGAGAAATATATTGGCGACGTGATAAAATCTTTTGAGAAAAATATCAAGGGTGTGGGACAGGCGGAGTTTTTGAAAATTGCCAAGAAGGCGGTTGCTTTTCATCAGAACCGTGTTTATCGTTATACGAGGGATCTGGTATCGGAACTTCGTAAGAAAAATTATTATTTACTTGCTATTTCAAAGTCGCCGCGCGAGGCGGTGGAGGAATTTTGTAAAAAGCTCGGATTTGATAAAGTTTATGGTCTAGTTTATGAATCGGAAAATAAAAAATTTACAGGTAGGGCTCTGTATTGGGACTTGATGAAAGATAAGGCGAAGATTCTACGGCGCGCACTGGAGACAGAACATCTTACTTTAAAAGGGTCGGTGGGAGTCGGCGACTCCGAGAGCGATATACCATTTTTAAAAATGGTGGACCAGCCGGTTTGCTTTAATCCAAATAGTATATTATATCGTCGCGCCAAACGGATGGGATGGAAAATTGTGGTGGAAAGAAAGGATGTTAATTATTTTTTGTAACATAGATTTTAGAATTTAATTCGCAAAAATTTTATGAAAACGAAGGTTCAAAAACAAAAATTTAACGATCATTTTGAGTTAAACGAAGAGCCGAGCAAGGATGATTGTTATTATGATGCTTTGGAATTATCGGGTGGTGGGAAAAAGGAAATTAAGGAAGCGTTAAGATTATTAAATATAGCCCGTGAAATGGACAAAGATTATGTTCAAACGTATATTGGTTTTATTTGCGTTTATAGCGCTATTGGTGATAAAAAGAAGATAGATGATGCGATTAAGATAGCTTATGAAAAAACCGTGAAAAAATTTCCTAAATGGCCAAAACAAATGAAGTGGGGATGGTTGGAAAATCGCGCATATATGCGGGCAATTCAATATATGGGAGATTTATATTGGGACAATGGGGAAATCGAGAAGGCGATTGAGCTATTTCGACTTTTGTTGAAATTGAACCCGGGCGATAATCAAGGAGTAAGATATGAAATTGCGGCGTTGTATGCCGGTTTGAGCGGCAAGGATGTTAATAGGATGACGGACGAAGGAAATGAAAAGCAGGATTGGAGTGAACAAGATAATCTTGTTTACGAGCAAAATAAAAAACACAAATTTTGGCAAGAGCTAAGCTATTAAATTTAGCTCGTGACACTTTCTTGTCAATATTTAAGGCATTAAGGAACTGTGGACAAACTGTTGACAACTTTTTTTATTTTATGTACAATATTGGTGTGTTAAATTAATTAAACCAAAGTATGCACCAAATTCAGGATAAAATTCTTCAGTTAATGGAGACTGGAAATCTTGGAAAGCTGACTTTGCGGGAAATTGGCGCGTCAATTGGTGAGCCGGATAAACCACAAAAAATAAAGCATCATTTGGATCAACTGGTCAAAAAAGGACTAGTTAGGGTTGATAAAGATAATAAGAACATCGAACGCGTGCCAAGTGGGCGCGTAAAAAATAGCAGTCTGGTGGCTGTGCCAATTTTTGGTTCTGCCAACTGCGGACAGGCAGCTTGTTTCGATGAACAAAATTTTGAAGGAAACCTGTATATATCTGATCGGTTGTTAAACAAAGTTCGCAATGTAAAAAATATCTTTGCGGTGAAAGCGGTCGGGTCTTCGATGAATCGCGCTTCCATTGATGGAAAAAATATTTCTGAAGGCGACTATGTTATTATTGATAAGGGCTGTCCGATCCCGCAGAATGGCGATTATGTTTTGTCCGTTATTGATGGGTTGGTAAATATAAAGAGGTTTTATAAAGATCAGAATAATCATCAAATTATTTTGATGTCAGAATCAAGCCAAAATTTGGCTCCTATTTATATTCACGAGGAGGATTTTGCAGATTACATGGTGAACGGCAAAGTCATCCAGATAATGAAACATCCTAATGAAGAGCAAATGTGGCAGGATGCCGCCGGCGAGGATGTTTTGAAGGATTTAGGTCCAATCTCCAAAACAGAATATGATTATTATGAAAATCTATGCTCGCAAAAGGTGAAGTAAAGTGTGGCGATATACTTTGGACGCAATTCAATCAGAGTGTCGGACACGAGTTTCAGGATAAACGCCCCGCGTTGGTTATTCAGTCAAATCGGCAATTGGCAAAATCAAATTTAGCTACCGTAATACCTATCACCTCAAATATCTCAAATAAGACGGCTGATGACATACATATCAAACCGGACATAGTAAATAATTTAAGATACGATTCCGTCATTAAAGTCTATGATATTATTTCGTGTGATTATCAAAGATTTTTCGGAAAGATTGGTACTGTTGATGACGGTGTGATGGAAAAGATTAAAGTATATTTGAAGCGTCATTTTAATATTTGACCCGCCTCAGCTCCGCGATTACCGCTCGGATTTCTCCGTAGCTTACACTCTCGCCCAGCGTTTCCTTCAGAGGCGATAGGGGGTAGGAACCCAAGCTTCGCACGACGTTCGTAATTCGCGGAATTTTTGCCGCGGGGACAAGGTCGGTCACGTTCAGTTCGCCGGTTTCGACGTAGAAGGCCAGGTGAGATTCGATGGTGCTAGCGGCGAGATCGCGTAGCGCGGCGATCTGCGGTATTGTTTTTCCAAGTTTAAAAAAATCAAAAGAAACGGTTTTGGTGTCAGTTTCATGTTCGCGTTTTCCTCGGCGTTCGCGCTTCGGAATTTTTTCGGATATTTTGGAGGATAGACCGCGCACCGCGGAGTAGGACCGGATCGCGTTTAGAAAAAGCTGACCATATTTCGCGAGCTTAACGTCGCCGAAGCCGGAAATCTTCCTCATTTCGATGGCGCTCTGCGGCAGGTAGGTGGCAAGCTCGAGCAGAGTGGCGTCGGAGAAAATAATATAGGCCGGAACATTTTCCTCGCGCGCGAGGCGGTTGCGGAGATTTTTCAGTTCGGAGAATAAATCTTTTTCGTAGGCTTTCTCCGTCAGCGCTACTTCCTTCTTCGGCAGACATATATCGCAACTCGCGCAGGCGCCATCGTGCGCTTCGCCGAAATAATTTAGGATAATTTTTCGCCGGCAGGTTTTGGCTTCGCATAGGCCGGCCATCTGGCTAAGCTTATTTAGCATGATGCGGGACTGTTCGGGATTCCCCTCGACCCGCGCGAATTGTTGGAGTTTGAAGACATCGCCGGTGCTGTAATACAGAAGCGCTTCACTCGGTAGTCCGTCGCGTCCGGCGCGGCCGGTTTCCTGGTAGTAGCCCTCGATATTTTTGGGGAGGTCGGCGTGGATGACGAAGCGGACGTTGGATTTGTTTATCCCCATGCCGAAGGCGATCGTCGCGACGATAATTTTTACATCGTCTCTCAGGAACAGTTCTTGATGCTTCTGCCGCAGTTCGCCGGTTAGGCCGGCATGGTAGGGTTTCGCCGAGAAACCGTCCTCTGCCAATTTGCCGGCCAGCTTCTCGGCTGAAGCGCGCGACAGGACATAAATTATGCCGGATTCATCGCGGCGACGATCGAGGTAGGCGGTGAGCCGGTCGTACATTCCCTTTTTGGGTTCGATAAAATAATTAATGTTTGGGCGGTTGAAGCTCGACACAAACACGGCGGGATTTTTCAGCTGTAATTTATTTAGGATATCTTCGCGCGTCAGTTTGTCGGCCGTGGCGGTAAGGGCGATCACCGGCACAGTTGGGAATTCTTTTTTGAGGGACGATAACATCCGATACTCCGGCCGGAAATCATGCCCCCAATGTGAGATGCAGTGCGCTTCATCGATCGCGAATAGCGAAATGTTTACCTTTTTTAGAAAAGAAATAAATTGCTGGTCGGCGTGGTAGAGTTTTTCCGGCGCGACATAAAGAAATTTTAGTTCGCCGCGGTTGAGTTCGCGAAAAATTGTTTCGCGTTCCTCGGCAGTCAACGAGGAATTCAGATAGGCTGCTTTTATCCCGTTGATGCGAAGCGCGTCCACTTGATCCTTCATGAGGGCGATGAGCGGCGAGACTACTACTGTCAGCCCGCTCTGCATAATCCCCGGGATCTGATAACACAGCGACTTCCCGCCGCCAGTCGGCAACAGCGCAAACGCATCCTGCCCCCTCAAAACCGTCTCAATGATTTTTTCCTGCTCAAATCGAAAGGAATCATAACCGAATTTCGTTTTTAGAATTTGAAGCGCGGTAGTCATAGAATTTTAAGTGGCTTTATTTTAGCACAGACGCTAAAGTTTAGACAGCGCCCGATGTCATCGTTACCGAGTTGGATGGTGGTCAGAAACCAATCCGAGTGGTATAATAGCGCAAAGTGTGAGTTCAATATTAAATCTATGAAATGGTACAAAAAACAAATGGATCAGCTAAAAATCGCGAAATCGGAAGCGCCGAAGTCCAATTTCGAAGAAATTGCGAAGAAGACTTCTGGACATACTTTTGATGCCCGAAAAACCAGCGGCATGAAAACAAACATCAGTCCCGTGATGACCCGCAACCGAAACCGCCCCAAGACCGATTCGAAGTAGGCTGGGTATTCCCAAGATTTTCATCTTGGTGTATAGTATAGATACTTTTAAATTAAACCTATATATATGGATCAACAAATAACGCCAAATCCAGCCGTCCCGCAAATGCCAGCTGAAGGGCCAAAGAAGAATACGTTCATGGTAATCGCTACTTACGTGTTATTTTTTGTTCCATTCCTTGATGAAAAAATGAAAAATGACCCATTTATGCGTTTTCACGCGAGGCAAAGCCTGGGGCTTCTCCTTTGCTGGGTGGCAGTCATGATTATTGGGGAGGTGCCATTTGTGTGGATGGTTGCGCCAATCTTACAGCTATTTATCTTCGTTTTATGGGTTATTGCCGTAGTTAAAGCCACTCAGGGTAAGCAGGAATCGGTTCCATTGCTTGGTGAAATATTCAAGAAAATCAACATTTAACTCTGGACAAAATTGCTGAAAATTGCTATTATATTGGCATGAAAAATTTTTCGCGGAAAATTTCCTGGGTAACTCTGATTGCCACAATTTCGGTGATGGCGTTGCTTTATATTTGTCCGATGGAGATGGCCGGTAGTGGAAAGCTCTCGATGGCCGCCGCCGTTCACAATTCGTGTGAGAACACCCCGGCCTCGGCAGGAACATTTAGTTTAAGCAAATTTAATTCGACCGGCGATTGCGCCAATGCTCGGCTCGCTTTAGTCGGACAAACATTGAAAAATTTGACCGGCGCGTCGGGATCTTTTTATTTGATGATGGTGTTGTCAGTTTTAGTTATTTATTTTTTTACCAGGATCCGCCGGAATTTTTTAACCGGTGCTTTGCGATCTTTCTTGATCCGCGCGCAATATTTACGTCGGCGTTACCGCGCGTCAACTCGATTTTTAGTAGAGAAAAAATTGCGGCGTTATTTGAGTTTGCTTGGAAATTACACGGTCGTTTCGATTGGTTAGTTTTTCTATTCTGATGATAGTTTCGTTTTTGATAGAAAAGCTAATGTCGACGCGATTTTTTTAATTTTATTTTCTATATTCTCTAGCTATGAATAAACTTAAGGTTCCAATCAAAGGGATGCACTGCGCTTCGTGCGAAATTCTGATTGGCGAGAGCCTGAAAGAATTGCCAGGCGTTAGTATGGTGAAGGTTGATCAGAAACGCGGCGAGGCGGAGATCCATTACAGAGACGGACAGCCGTCTGACACAGAAATCCGGAGGAAGATTCAGGATGCCGGTTATGATGTCGGCAATAAAGAAAAGTTAGCTTGGTTCTCCACTAATCCGAGGGATTATAAGGATTTGTTGCGCGCGGCCGTGATACTTTATGTTATCTATTTGATCGCCAAATGGCTGAATTTATTCAGTCTCGATGTCGACAGTTCGCGAAACAGCGGCGTCTTCGTGGCGTTGTTTGTCGGTTTGGTCGCGGGAGTCTCCACTTGCATGGCATTGGTTGGCGGGTTGGTACTGGGCCTCTCCGCTCGGCACGCCGAACTTCATCCGGAAGCGACCGCGCTCCAAAAATTTCGTCCGCACATCTACTTCAATATTGGCCGTATCATAGGTTACGCGATTCTCGGCGGCGTGATTGGCCTTCTCGGAGCGGTCTTCCGACCTTCGACCAACTTGCTTGGATTTCTTACGATGGTTATCGGCGGCGTGATGGTATTTTTCGGCCTGAAGTTGATCGAAATATTTCCGGTATTGAAAGACAAGAGCATCACCTTGCCGGCCGGCATCGCGCGGATATTCGGTCTTCACAAGGAAGTTAAGGAATACAGCCCTAAAGGTTCGATGCTCATGGGCGGTCTGACTTTTTTCTTGCCGTGCGGGTTTACTCAGGCGATGCAGCTCTACGCGGTTTCGACCGGCAGTTTTTGGCAGGGCATGGCGATCATGGGGCTCTTTGCGATTGGCACGGCGCCTGGCCTCCTCGGTATCGGCGGACTTACTTCGATATTTAAAGGACGCAAAGCAAGAATATTCTTTATGACGGCCGGGTTGGCGGTGATCATTCTCGGTTCGGTCAATATTGCAAACGGCAGCCGTTTGTTCGGCGGCGGTTCGGCTTCGTCTGATCAGGCGACCGCGACCAGCGATATTCAGGAAGTCAGGATGACCCAGACTGGCGGCGGCTATAGTCCGAATGTTTTCACGGTAGTGAAAGGTAAAACTGTGCGATGGATTATCGATTCCAAATCGTCTTTTTCCTGCGCTTCTTCGATCGTGATGCCGAAGTTCGGTATCAGCAAATCTCTTAGTCCAGGAGAAAATATTATTGAATTCACTCCCACTGAAGCCGGGGAAATTCCGTTTTCCTGTTCGATGGGGATGTATCGCGGAAAATTTATTGTGATTGACTCAGACGGTTCTGCTGTAGCGCCGGCGAAGACTGAGGCGCTTGGCGGTAGTTGCGGTGGGGGAGCCGGCGGCGGTTGTGGCGGGTGCGGGGGAGGAAAGTCATAGCTTGGTTTAAACTAATACTATTAATTTATATGCCGCAAATGAAATTCAAAATTACTAATTTGACCTGTGAGGCGTGCGTGAAGATCTCGAAAATGGAGCTAGGCGATATTTCCGGCGTAACTGATGTTTCTATTGATCAGAAGTCTGGCATCGTGAATCTTAGTACCGAGAGGGAAATAGCCTGGTCGGAAATTGAATCTGCGCTGAGAGCAGCCGGCAAGACCGTCGAAAAAATTAATTAAGTATATGCAGGAAAAGATATCTCTTCAAATTAGCGGGATGCACTGCGCTTCCTGCGCCGGCCTTATTGAAAGAAGTCTTCGGAAAGTTTCAGGCGCGGTAAACGCCAATGTTAACTTCGCCGCCGAAAAAGCGCACGTGGTTTATGATGCGTCGCTGGCTTCTCCGGACCAACTAATCGCGGCCGTGGTGAAAGCCGGTTATAAAGCGAATCTAATTACCAAAAACGATCCTGAGGCGGAACGACGGCAAAGGGAGGACGTTTTGAAAGGATACGCGAAAAGATTCTGGTGGAGTTTTGCTTTGAGTTTGCCGATGCTCTATTTCATGTTTCTTGATTTCTTTGCCTTTATTCCGGGGCGGGTTTTTCTGCTGCCTTACATCGGCGTGATTTCGCTCATACTTACCATTCCGGTGCAGTTCATAATCGGCGCCGGATTTTACAAAGGGATGTGGAGCAGTCTCCGAATGAAGACGTTTAACATGGATAGTCTGATCGCGATCGGGACTAGCACCGCTTTCTTCTATAGCCTGGCGCAGTTTCTGTATTATGTGGCGCGAACCGGAAGTGTAATTGGTCTAGATGGCATGAAAATTCCCGAACTTTATTTTGAGACGGCGGCGTTTCTGATCACGTTTGTCATCCTTGGGAAATGGCTTGAGGCCAAAACCAAAGGCCGGACTTCGGAGGCGATAAAAAAATTAATAGGTCTTCAGCCTAAAACGGCACGCGTGAAATTTCCAATTTCCAATTCCCAATTTCCAGGCGAAAGTAGTGTAGAGTATAAAGAAAAGGATGTTTCTATTGAAGATGTTAAAGTAGGTGATATTATTGTCGTTAGGCCGGGAGAAAAAATTCCGGTTGACGGTACGGTGAGTAAAGGACAGTCGAGCGTGGATGAATCAATGATTACCGGAGAAAGTATCCCGGTGGAGAAGATGGCGGGTTCAATTGTTATTGGCGCCACGATAAATAAACACGGCAGCTTCGAATTTACCGCTACTAAAGTTGGAAGTGAAACGGCGCTGGCGCAAATTATCCGCGTCGTGGAGGAAGCCCAGGGTTCCAAGGCCCCGATTCAAGCTTTCGCTGATAAAATTTCCGCTTACTTTGTGCCACTAGTGATTGGCATCGCTGTGCTCACTTTTTTGGTTTGGTTTTTTGCTCTTGGCGCAACACTGACGTTTGCTCTGATGGCATTTACTTCGGTCATCGTGATTGCCTGCCCCTGCGCGCTCGGGCTCGCGACACCGACCGCCATCATGGTCGGTACCGGAAAAGGCGCGGAATATGGCGTGCTCATCAAGGGTGGGGAACCGCTGGAGGCGGCTTGTAAAATAAAAGCGGTTGTCTTCGACAAAACTGGCACTCTCACCAAAGGAAAACCGGAGGTGACAGACATTTTGGAAATCTCAAATCCCAATTTCCAAATCCCAAATAAATCACAAAATCCAAATGATCAAATTCTCCAACTCGCCGCTTCGATTGAAAACTTATCGGAGCATCCTCTCGCTGAAGCTATCGTCCGAGCAGCAAGAGAAAAAAATTTGGCTTTGCTGGAAGTTACAAATTTTCGCGCCGTTCCCGGACATGGCGTCGAAGGTGTTCTCGCCGGTAAAAAATATTTTCTCGGCAATCGGAAGCTGATTACCGATCTGGTTGGTCTAAATAGCGCCGCGGTAGAAAAAGTTGAACATAAAATTTGCAGGCTGGAAGAAGGCGGTAAAACCGTGATGATCCTCGCGTCGGAGCGGGAAATTCTTGGTTTGGTCGCGGTGGCTGATACGATTAAGGAAACTACGGTCGAGGCGGTGGAAGCTCTGCAAAAAATTGGCATCCAGGTATTTATGATCACCGGCGACAATCGCCGCACCGCCGAGGCGATTGCGAAAATAGCAGGAATAAAAAATGTGCTGGCCGAAGTTTTACCAGAAGACAAAGCCAATGAAGTGAAAAAACTTCAAGGCACGGGAGTAAAAGTTGCGATGGTTGGCGATGGTATTAATGACGCGCCCGCCTTGGCGCAAGCTGATCTCGGTATTGCGATGGGTTCGGGAACGGACGTGGCGATGGAGACGGGCGGAATCGTAATTATCAAGAATGATTTACGCGATGTGCTTACCGCCATCAATCTCAGCCGTGAAACTATGAGCAAGATCAAACAAAATATGTTTTTCGCGCTCTTCTATAATGTGATCGGCATCCCGATCGCCGCGCGCGTCTTTGTTTCGTTTGGTTTGGTGCTAAAGCCGGAGTTGGCGGGGCTTGCTATGGCTTTCAGTTCAGTGTCGGTTGTTTCCAACTCGCTTTTCTTGCGCGGTTTCCGGCCGGGTAAACGCAACTGGTTGTCGACGCTCGCGCCGTTTGCGATGGCGATATTATTCACGGCAGTGTTTTTTCTGTTTGCGCGTTTGAGTCAGATGAACTAATCAAAATTATATGACATTCAAATTGCGTAAAAATAATCGAACAATTTTGGTTGTCCTCGGGATCGCGGCGGCGGTTGTTGGGTTTAAACTTCGAAAGGTATGATCAAAATTCAGAAATTAAATTCGGCAATTGTTTTGGCGGTTTCGGTTTTTGGAATTCTTCTGGCGGCGCCGGCCTTCGCGGCTCAGGGTACCGCTGATAGTTCAGGAAATCGGAGTGATGTTTATGAGCGTGCCAGGGTAATTTCTGTTTCGACCGGCACGGTCTCCTCCGGACTTCTGGAAGACGGCGCGACCGGCAAAGGACCGGCTGGTTTGGTAGCCGAGGTTGAGGTTATCGGCGGCGATGACAAAGGAAAACTAATGACCGCGCAATATGAAATCGGTATTGCCGGGAAACTCGCCGCCGGAGACGAAGTAGTGATAAACAAACCGGGCGGTGACGAAAATTCCGCTTACGTCGTTGATCCGTACCGCCTCAATCGTTTGTCATGGTTCATTCTGTTGTTCTTCGCGGTGGCGATTTATTTTGGAAGGCGTCGCGGATTATTCGCTATTCTCGGTCTAGTCATCAGCGTATTCATTATCTTCTATTATTTGGTACCGAGAATTATCGCCGGCGGCAGTCCGCTCGGCGTTAGCTTGGTGGCCGCTTTCTTCATCACTGTCATTTCCTTGTTCGTGGCGCACGGAATTTCGAAACGGACCGCGATCGCTTTCGTTAGTACGATTCTCTCGCTCGTGATTGCGATCGTGACGGATTTGGTTTTGGTGTACTCCACGAAACTGACCGGGACCGGTTCGGAGGAGGCGGTCTATCTGCAATTTGGTACCAGCCCGGTTGACCTGCAGGGAATTTTGCTGGCGGGCATACTGATCGGCGTGCTTGGGATTTTGGACGACATTACCACCGCGCAGGCGGCGTGCGTCGAGGAAATTCATAATGCCAACCCGTCATTCTCTATGAAGGAACTTTATCGGCGCGGCTTGTCGGTGGGCAGGGAACACATTGCTTCCCTCATCAACACTTTGGTATTAGCCTATGTCGGTATTTCATTGCCGATGATACTTCTAATCATGTCTAGTAAAGGCGGGACCTTGTGGGTGGTGATGAACAGCGGTTTCATGGCGGAGGAAATTGTTCGGACGCTGGTCGGCAGTTTGGTGCTGGTCGTCGCCGTGCCACTAACGACATTTTTGGCTTCCTACTTGTATAGTCGTCCCAAAAGTGGTATGATGTAAGCGAAATTAACTGATTACTAATATTTATTCTATATGGTTTACATTGTAAAAAATACTGATGAAAAAATTCCCGCTGAAGCGCCGATCGAGGGTGGTAAAGTATTAAATCAACTTAGCCCGAAAACTGCGCTGGTTGTTGGGCTGGTCGGGTCTGTCATGGCGCTATGCACTGTCGGTTTTGTCGTGTTACTTTGGTTGGTGTTTAGATAGTTGGCTCACTAAATATTCAAAATGAAAAAGCTGGCAAAAAAATTCATCGAATTTTCAGCAATAATTATTATTGCCAGTATTTTGTTTTGCCTATCAAGCCCGCTGTTATCATCTGGAAGCCTAGACGCGGCCTGTGAATCGAAAATAGGATCCTCAGTTCACGACAGTAAAATGAGCGGCAACGCGGCATGCGCCGAGAAGCATTCTGAAATGATCCGTTATGCCTTTAATTTTGTTTTTTCGTTTAACATCCTGGCTTCAATCCTCGTAGTGGTGGTGGTATTTTACGGTTTCTTTTCACGCAAGTCGTTAACCCTTAGCATGGAGTCGTATTTAATTAAACTTAATTTTTATTGGCACAAACACCGAATTCTAATAAAACCTAAATTAAATAAAATATATTTACGCTGGTTTAATTTAATCGGCGGCGCAGTCGCTTTAAGTCTTTAGCTTTCTATATCCTCTCCATTAGGGTGAGTTTTTGATAGCAAGGCTAAATATTTAAGCGATTTTTTGTTATAACTAATTATCGATCAATCAATATGAATAATCAAAGGTTAACATCAATTCTACTCACGACCATAGTGGTTTTACTAATAGGTGGCGGCGTGTTGGTTGTCACAAACTCATCGAAACATGGCATGAGTGTGGGAATGAGCATGGTCAGCGCTTCCTCTACCGACGCTCTACCGGTCAGTATCCAAATGGTTGGCGATGAAAGTAGCGAATTAGGCAGTCTCACCAATTCCTGGTCCGGGGAAATTAATTCCTTTGGAGACGTGCAGATACAGCCGAGGCGCGGAGGAACGATCGTCGAATGGAGTGTAAATATTGGTGAAAAAGTTCGGAAAGGACAAGTGATAGCGAAACTTTCCGCGCCGTCTGCTATGCCGGAATTAATTTCAATGTTGGCTGAGCAGTCAAAAATGTTGACTGAAGCTCGCGTTGACGCGAAGGCACAGATTGAATTCTCAGGTAAAAAGAAACAACAATTAGCAACTTTGCTCAGTATTATTGAAAATAATAATACAGTTTGGCAAGCAAAAAATGCGGTCGCTGCCGACAAGTTAAAGATTAAAGCCGCCCTAGAGCAGGCAATCAGCCGGGAACTTCAACTGTTCTCTACGGTTGATGTCGATTTTACATCATATTATAAGTCGATCAGTCCGCCGGTTATATATTTGAAAGATGCGCTTGGACATCTTAATTTTGGCACTCACAGTATTTATTTAGGATCATTAAAAAATGCGGCGCTCGAAATTCGTAAGGATAACAGTGATAGTTTGGAGAATGTCGGAACCGATTATTTCCAGGCGGCCGCAAAAATGGTTGCTGCTACGTACGCAAGTGACGAAATAACTTCCGAGCAACTCATGGAAATGCGAAAAATGGTATCTATGGATCAGATGACCTTTTTGGAGGCGGTGAAGGACTCTCGCATGAGTAAAATCGAGCTTGCAAAAATGGAAACTGACTACGCTATGCAAAAGAAAGATATTGCAGAACAGATCGCGATGCTTGAAAAAGATACGGCGATGAGTGGGGGCAAGGTTGAGGCCGCGGAGGCATCATATGACACCCTGGCCAGCAGTATCAATGGTAATATCGACATTGTTGCTCCAGCTGATGGAGTAATCTCTTCTGTTATGAAAAAAAATGGCGATTTTGTCGAGCCGGGGATGGCTATTGCATCAGTAAATACCGGTCGTAATTCAGACCGATTTGTTCGCTTTAGAATTCCAAGCAATATCAGATTGCCTATACCTGGCAGTGAACTTGTTATAGTTAGACCGGGTTTCCCCAAGGATGCGAGGCGCATAAAACTTATTGGAGTTGGTACATCACTCGACGGTAATGGTTCGTATTTGGCAGACGCTAAATTTATCGAACCATTGGATTGGCCGGTTAATATTTCAGTACGGGTATTACCCAATGACAATTCAACTTCAAGTTTATTCGTTAATCTCTCCGCTTTTGATTGGAGCGGCAATGGCGCTTCGATTTGGATTGTCGCCGCAGATAATACGATAAAAAAACAGACAGTTAAAATCGGTCGTACTTTGGGCGAAAGAGTTGAAGTTTATGAAGGTATAAAGTCCGGAGACCGGTATATCGCCAAATTGATTGCTGAGCTTAAGGATGGAATCAAAGTAAAAGAAGGAGAAATTGCTGGGATAGCAAAAATGACAGAAGACCCGCATGGTGGCGGAGGTGGACATAATGACTAATATAAATTGTATGTTTAATTATATTATTGCTTGGTCATTAAAAAATCGAATTGCGGTTTTGGTTATTGCCGTAGCTGTGACGATTGGCGGCATTTGGAGTCTCTCCACCATGCGAGTAGACATTCTTCCTGATATCAATAAACCGACAGTCGCGATATTTGCGGAAGCAGAAGGTTTGGCGCCGGAAGAAATTGAAAAATTGATATTAAATCCGATTGAAACTGCTGTTGCCGGCGCTCCGGGAGTAGATCGAGTGCGAGGCACAGCATCATTTGGCCTTGCCATTATAAACGTGGAATTTTCTTGGGGCAGTGATGTTTATCGCAACCGACAAATCATTCAAGAAAGAATTTCCAGAGTTCTGCTGCCGGAAAAAGTAAAACCGGTGCTTGGTCCGGTCGGATCAATTATGGGAGAAATAATGTGGGTAGGCCTAACTTCTGATAATCCGCAAATAAATGGAATGGAACTTAGAACACTGGCTGATTGGAATATTCGTCCGGCCTTGCTTCGAGTACCAGGAGTAGCTGAAGTGATTGTAATGGGCGGTGAACTTCGTGAATGGCAAATCAATGTCAACGCAGAAAAATTGCGTCGATATAATCTTCATATTGATGATATAGAGATGGCGGTCAAAAATGCTCTAAACAATAAAAGCGGTGGTGTGCTTGTACAGGGTGGAAAGGAATATGCGCTTAGAATTTTGATTGCTCCACAAGAAGTAAACGATCTTAAAGAGTTATCAATTGGTACAACCGGGGGAATGGAAGGTGGTACGCCTCTTAGACTCGCCGATGTGGCTATTGTTGAAGAGGGGCCAAGTCCGGTTCGAGGCAGCGCAACTATTGATGGTCAGCCTGGGGCAGTTTTACGAGTTATTCGTCAACCGGACGCGGAAACTTTAAAAGTTACTGATGGAATCGATAAAGTGCTTTTATCTCTTCGTTCAAGTTTACCTGACGGTGTATCTCTAAAAAATGACTTGTTCAGACAAGAATGGTTTATTCGAGCCGGTTTGCACAATGTAATTGGCGCATTACGTGATGGAATAATTATGGTTGTTATTATTTTAGTTCTGTTTTTGATGAACTTTAGAACAACAGTTATTACACTCGTAGCTATTCCGCTTAGCATTCTTGTGACAGCAATAGTCTTTCGCGCATTTGGTTTTTCCGTTAATGTTATGACGCTTGGCGGTCTCGCGGTAGCCATCGGTGAATTGGTGGATGATGCAATTGTGGATGTAGAAAATGTATCCAGGCGAATTCGTGAATGGAAAGTCGGCGGAAAAAAGGAACCAATCAGCGAGGTGGTTTTCAGAGCTTCAAGTGAAGTTCGAAATTCCATTGTTTATGCGACGATTTTGGTGGCGGTAGTTTTTGTTCCGATTTTCTTTATTCCGGGAGTTGAAGGCAAACTTCTGAGTTCACTTGGCGCCGCTTATCTGATTTCTTTGGCAGGTTCACTTGTGGTATCACTTAGTGTTACTCCGGTGCTGTGTTCATATTTACTCGGAAAAGATAGTGGAAAAAATCATGAAGAAGAAACAAAAATTGTAAAATTCATTAAACGAAAAATAACCCCGGCTATATATTGGAGCGTGAATAATGTAAAAAAATTGAGTGTAGGAGTAATGGTTGCACTTTTAATTTCCACCCTATTATATTTTGCCGCAGGCAAAGAAGGCTTACCGCCATTTAATGAAGGATCAGCTACTATCTTAGTTCTTATGCCGGTTGGGACTGACGTGAATACATCTAATCTTTATACTTCAAAAGTGGAAAATTCTCTAATGTCTATAAAAGGCGTTCGTCGAGTCAGTCATATTACCGGACGCGCCGGCGCTGACGCGCATGAGAGTGGCGCTAATCGCAGTGAATTACAAGTTGTCTTTGATCCTGACCTTGAAAAGGAACACGAAAGACTTCTTAAAGATATTCAAAATATCTTGGGAAACTATGGAGAAGCATCATATACAGTAGGTCAGCCGATTACCCATAGAGTTGAAGAATTGCTTTCTGGTGTCCGCGCTCCGGTAGTTATTAAAATATATGGAGACAATCCTGATGACATGAAAGCTGCGGCTGACAAAATTATTACTGAACTTGAGAAACAACCGGGCATGAAAAATCCTCAAATTCAAAAAGATGTAATGGTTCCGGAATTTAGAATGTATATTGATACCAATCGTTTGGCAGAATATGGGCAATCATCCGGTGTTGTTGCGGAGGAACTGGAAATGGGACTTATGGGTTCACAAATTGGCCAAGTTAGAATTGGGCCGGCGTCTGTCAATGTAGTGGCGCGATATGATGCTGAATCAAAAGGCACAGCTGAAGCACTTCGTGATTTGCCTTTATCATTTAATGGTCCGACAACTTTGGGAGATGCCGTGGATATACGACTAGAGCCGGGCCGAAATCGTTTCAGTCATGAGGGCGGTAAGCGCGTCCTGGTAGTTAGTTCAAATTATCAAGGTTCAAATATTGTCGGCGCGGTTGATAAAGTAAAAAAAGAAATAGAATCGTCCAAACTTCCGACTGGAATTACTTTGTCATTTGAAGGTAATTATAAAAGCCAAAAAGAAAATAGCCGAAGACTGGGTATCCTTTTTATTCTCGGCTTGATTTCCATTTTTGGCATCTTGTACAAAGCCTTCAAATCAACGCCTATTGTTATACAGATCATGATGAATATTCCAACCGTTTTGATTGGCGGTATCATTGGTATCTGGTTGACCGGCGGAGTAATAAATTTGGCGCACCTAGTCGGGTTTATTTCTTTGGCCGGCATTATGTCCCGTAACGGAATAATGTTGATTGGCCGATGTATTCAATTGGCCAGAAATCAAGCGCATGAATTTACTCCGGACGTGGTGGTGAGGGCTACTCTCGATCGCGTTGTGCCGGTATTGATGACTTCGCTAGTGACTGCCCTCGCGCTAATTCCGTTGCTTCTCGCCGGAGGAGAACCGGGCAAAGAATTACTGAATCCGCTCGCAGTAGTTATTTTTGGAGGATTAATTTCTTCAACAATCATATCTTTATTCTTGACGCCGGCCTTATTCTTCAAATTTGGAAAGAAGGCGGCCTTACAGGTTAAGGGTGAAACGGAATTCTAAATTTATGTTTATGTATACAATATGGAAGGGAGGTGAAAAACTATGAGTAAAATTAACTTAGTTCTAATCGGAGTAATTATTTTGCTGGCTGGTGCTGGCGGCGGCTATACAATGGCAATGTCTGGTGGTCATGATGAAGCATATTTGAAAGAAGTAGCCGAGCATATGCAAGATGAATCCAAAATGATGAAAGAAATGTCCGGGATGTTGAAAGAAAGCGGTATGATGATGGATGAATTAGGCATGAAATACAACGATACGAAATTAACCGCCGAAGGAAAAGCATTGTCCGATAAATCAAAAGAATTGATGAAGGAAAGCGAGGAAATGATGGCAACAGGCGTCAAGATGATGGGGATGATGGAATAAATCAGGTAGTTATTGGCACCCACCGCCCCATTTGGGGCGGTGGGTGTTCCGGTATTTTAGTAAATGGACTAAAATGGTATACTTTACCTACTTATGTCAATCATTTAATGATTTTTATTATGGATCACGATCATGGCGGGCATCAGAGTATGTCCATGCCGATGGGAAATAAGGCGGGACAGTCAGGATTCTCGAAGCATAAAGGCCACTCAATTGATGAGTTCAAAAGAAAATTTTACGTTTCAATGATTTTGACGGTCCCGGTTTTGATTTTATCGCCGGCAATTCAAAGTTTTTTGAAGGTATCCCTTCGTTTTTCGGGGGATACGTTTATTTTATTTTTGTTTTCGTCGGTGGTGTTTTTTTACGGCGGCCTGCCGTTTTTACGCGGCGCGCTGAACGAATTAAAGCACCGCTTGCCGGGAATGATGGTCCTAATTTCTATCGCGATCATGGTTGCTTATTTGTACAGCTCAGCCGTGGTGCTCGGACTTAGGGGTGAAATTTTCTTTTGGGAACTCGCGACCTTGATCGACATCATGCTGCTCGGACATTGGCTTGAAATGCGTTCAATCATGGGCGCATCGAGGGCGCTTGAGAAGTTGTCTCAGCTCATTCCCGATACCGCTCATTTGATTTCCGGAGGCAAGGAATCAGAAATTAATTCGAAAGATTTAAAAGACGGCAATATAATATTGGTTAAACCGGGAGAAAAGATTCCGTCCGACGGCGTAGTGGTCGGCGGCGAAAGTTTTGTAAATGAATCGATGCTGACTGGAGAATCAAAACCGGTTGGGAAAAAGGTCAACGATAAGGTGATCGGCGGTTCGATCAATGAAGAAGGTGCCTTGCAGATACAAGTAAAAGGAGTCGGCGAATCTTCGTATCTTTCTAAAGTCATCAATCTCGTCAAGACTGCCCAGGCTTCAAAATCACGAACTCAAGTAATTGCTGACAAGGCGGCATTAATTTTGACGGTGGTCGCGATTCTTACCAGCGTTACGACCTTTGTTGTTTGGCTTGTAGTAGGAGCGGACATCGCTTTTGCAATCGAAAGAGCGGCCACGGTTCTTATTATCGCCTGTCCGCACGCGCTTGGGCTCGCGGTTCCGTTGGTAGTTTCTATTTCCACCACTCTATCGGCGCAAAATGGACTTCTGATTAAAAACAGGGTTGCCTTTGAAAATAGCCGGAAAATTTCTACAATAATTTTCGACAAAACCGGAACACTGACTGAAGGAGTTTTTGCTCTGGCTAAAATTTTTAATTTTAGCAAACTGCCGGATTCCGAATTACTCGCGATTGCGTCGACCTTGGAAAAAAATTCTGAGCATCCGATCGGCAAGGCGATTACTTTGGAAGCAATTGAAGAAAATATTAAAAATCTTGAAGTTGAAAATTTTACCGCCATCAAGGGTAAAGGCGTTGCGGGTAAAATAAACGGCAAGAAATATGTCATGGCGAGTCCCGGTTATTTGAGTGAGCTTGGCATAACCGTGCCGGACGAACTCGGCGATACCTATGGAACAAATATTTTTTTGGTGAATTCTGATGAAAAGGTTTTGCTGGCGGTTTTTAGCCTGTCGGATAAAATCAGGGCGGAGTCCTTCGAGGCCGTCAAACTTCTGAAAAAGGAAGGTGTTAAACTTTGGATGCTGACAGGTGATAATAAGAAAGTGGCGGAGGGCGTTTCCAAAGAACTGAAGTTGGATGGTTTTTTTGCCGAAGTTTTACCTGATCAAAAACAGGATAAGATTCGAGAGTTGCAGGAGAAAGGCGAATATGTGGCGATGGTAGGAGACGGGATAAATGACGCGCCGGCCTTGGCCAAGGCGGACGTCGGGATCGCGATTGGATCGGGGACTGACATCGCGAATGAGACCGCGGATATTATTTTGGTAAACAGCAGTCCGAGGGATATCGCGAATCTCATTCGCTTCGGTAAAGCAACTTATAACAAAATGGTTCAGAATCTTTGGTGGGCGACCGGTTATAATATCGTCGCCATACCGCTTGCCGCAGGAGTACTTTCTAGATTTGGCATTATGCTTTCTCCGGCTTTGGGCGCGGTTTTTATGTCGCTTAGCACGATCATCGTGGCGATCAATGCCAAGACTTTGAGGGTTAGGAGGTAAAATTTTTAGGTAAAAAAATATATATGAAAAGAAAAATGCCCGAACAATTCTCACTCGAATTTGTTAAACCGACTCCGGAAAAAGCGTTGCCAAAGGTGGATGAACCAGTGGAAAAAACGCGAGAGGTTAAAACTGACAGCGGTACTTTTACAATTACGGAGGGGCCGACCAGGACTGTTTGGGAAGGCCTCCTGCCCTCGGAGGATTCTAATCCATATCAATCCGATGTTAGACCGGTTGCTAAACCAGAACCGACAAAATCCAAAAACATCTCTAGTGAAAAACGAAAGGCGGATTGGGAAGCGGTTAAGAAGGCAAGGCGTGCCGTGGGGGATAAGTTTAGGGGAAAATACAAGCCGTAGATTATCGGGGGATAGAGCTGAATGTTGCTAAATATGGGTATTTTTGAGCTTTTGGCTTGACAAATCTCGTCATTTAGGGTATACTAATCTTTCTTAATTCATCCGCCTAGGGCGGACGACTCGAACCTCTCTGTCATACTAGAAATGTGGCCTAAGGAATCGGGTCACATTTTTTAATGTATGATGAACCAATCATCTAATGCCAGCTTTGAAAGCCTAGGCATTTCTCCTAAGTTGCTCGGGATCTTGAGGCAACACAACTATTTAATTCCAACTCCGATCCAGCATCAGGCAATTCAGCCGGCGCTTGAAGGCAAGGATATCGTTGGTATCGCTCAAACCGGGACCGGAAAAACCCTGGCTTTTGGTATTCCAATGATCGAACGTTTGGCGAAGAACAAAGGCAAAGGCCTGATTCTTTTACCGACTCGCGAGCTTGCTATTCAGGTTGAGGAAACGCTCCAGAAGATCGGCCACCAACTCGGACTCAAAACCGTCGTCCTGATCGGCGGCGCTCCAATGGGCCGTCAGAAGGAAATGTTGCGCCGCAATCCGCATGTGATTATTGCCACTCCAGGACGCCTGGTTGATCATCTTAAACAGCGCACTGTTTCACTGCATGATGTGAAGATTGCTGTGCTCGATGAAGCCGACCGTATGCTTGATATTGGTTTTGCTCCACAGATCAAGGAGATCCTCGCTCTCGTGCCAACTGATCGCCAGACAATGTTGTTCTCGGCGACGATGCCGAGCGCGATCGCCGGACTGGCCGCGAAGTATATGAAACTACCGATTCGTATTGAAGTCGCTCCATCCGGAACCGCCGCCAGCCTGGTTGAACACGAAGTATTTATCGTCAGTCGTGAAATGAAAATGCAGTTGCTTGATAAGATTCTTACTGATACCAAAGGAAGCGTTCTCGTTTTTTCTCGAACTAAGCATGGCGCGAAAAAAATTGCCGCCAGCGTTCGACATATGGGTCATGAGGCAGTTGAAATGCATTCTGACCGCAGTCTGGCGCAACGCCGCGCCGCTTTGGAAGGCTTCAAGATGGGCCGTTTCCGAATTCTGGTCGCGACCGATATTGCCGCCCGTGGTATTGATGTGTCCGGTATTGAATTAGTCGTAAATTACGATTTACCAGCCAGTTCCGAGGATTATGTTCACCGTATCGGCCGTACTGGCCGCGCCGGTAAATCCGGTAAAGCGGTTTCGTTTGCCGCTCCAGAGGAACGTGGCGACCTTAAGCAAATTGAACGCCTAATCAGGAAAACTCTGGCAGTTTTGCCTTTGCCGGTTCTTCCGCCACGACGCACTCCTCCGCCAAAGCCGAGTTTCCAGCCGGGCGGATTCAAACCGCATTTTGGACAAGGTCAAAAACCTCAACATAAATTTCAGCGCCACTTCTCGCATCCTTCTCGATAAAATTTCGCCAGGGGATTGTAAACTTACGTATTCGTTGTTAAAATAGCGCAATACGTATTTTTATTTTATGCGCGATACATCATTTCTTCTTAACGATCAAAATCCTACCATTAAGCCCGGTGAGGATTTTTATGAATTCGCTATCGGCGGCTGGTTGAAAAAAGTTTCTATTCCTGACGACTATAGTCGTTGGGGGTCGTTTGAAATTCTTATTGAGGAGAATTTTGTAAAATTGAAAGAGATTTTAGAGAATCCGATGAAGGCTGCTGATCCCGAAGATTCGGAACTCGCAAAAAAAATCGCTACTTTCTATCGACAGGGGATGGATGAAAAGGCGATCGAGGAGCAAGGTCTCGCGTCACTCCAACCCTATCTTCAAAAAATCCGGAGCATGGCGTCGCAAAATGACTTCGTGGCGGTCGTTGCTGAGCTGAACAAAATTGGTGTTCATCCGTTATTTTCATTCATGTCAACTCCAGACGCCAGGAACAGCAAGTGGGTGATAGGCGGACTAGGTCAGGGCGGGCTGGGTTTATTTGAAAGAAATTATTATTTGGATAAAAAGAATGAGGAAATTTTAAATAAATATCGGCAACATATTGAGAAAATGTTCGGATTGATTGGCGAGCAGGATCCCGCCGCCAAAGCGGGGATAGTTTTGAAAATAGAAACCGAACTCGCCAAATCCTCCCGATCCAAAGAGGATCTGCGTGATCCAATCAAAAATTACAACAAAATGCAGCGCCGGCAATTGGTGGATTTGGCGCCGGAATTTCATTGGCAGAAATTTTTTCTTGAGGCGGGGGCTGAAAATTTGGTTGATATTGATGTCGGTCAGCCGGAATTTTTTGAGAGCCTAGCCGATCTTGTCGGCAGTATTTCGATGAGTGAGTGGCAATCATATTTTATCTGGCATATCCTCATTGGCACGGCTGATTTGCTACCCAAAAATTTAGTTGATGAGAAATTTGATTTCTATGGCCGGATTGTCAGCGGTCAGCCGAGGATAAAGGACAGGCTGAAGCGGGTGATTATCATGATGAACTATCATATCGGCGAGGCGATTGGGAAGTTATTTGTTAAAAAATATTTTCCGCCGAACGCGAAGCAACGCGCGGAGGAATTAGTTCAAAATTTGATCGTAACGATGGGGGAGCGCATCGATAATTTGGCTTGGATGAGCGCAGCAACCAAAAAGGAAGCCCGGAAGAAACTGGCGGCAATTACCATCAAGATCGGCTATCCATCCAAATGGATCGACTATTCAAATTGGAAAACTGGCGCTAGCTACCTCGAAACGGCACTCCTCGCTCGACGGTTTGAATGGCAGAGAGAAATGGATAAAATAAATAAACCGGTCGACTGCACCGAGTGGCTAATGAGTCCGCAGACTGTGAACGCGTATTTCGAGCCGTTGAAAAATGAGATTGTTTTCCCGGCCGGTATTCTCCAGCCACCTTTCTTTTATGACGACGCGGATGACGCCTTGAATTATGGCGGCATCGGCACGGTTATCGGTCATGAAATTACCCATGGCTTTGACGATCAGGGCCGTCAGTATGATGCCGAGGGAAATCTTCGTGATTGGTGGACTCTGGAAGACGGGGAACGTTTCAAAGTTTCGGCTGATAACTTTGTGACTCAATATTCTAACATTGTCCCCCTCTTCCTTAAGAGGGGGGCGAGGGGGGAGTTGAAATTAAACGGTGAATTTACGCTTGGTGAAAATATCGCCGATCTCGGCGGACTTTGCGTCGCGTTCGCCGCTCTCAAAAAAGTGTCCGTCGTAAGTCCCCGCTTGGGCGGGGTAGGGGTGGGTTCGTTAGACGGTCTCACTCCTGAACAGCGGTTTTTTATTTCTTATGCGCAGACCGAGAAGTGCCATATTCGCGACGAACGTTTGAAAATGCAAATTCTGACTGACCCGCATTCGCCCAGCAAATATCGAGTAAATATTCCGCTTAGCAATATGGCCGAGTTCTTCGCCGCCTTCAAAATTAGTGAAAAAGAGCCGATGTTTCGTCCTTCGGATAACCGTGTGGTGATTTGGTAAATTTATCCCCAGCTAAGTTTGCTTATTTAAGCCAAATATCGCCATTTAGCTATGTCACACGGAAGTGATAATGTCACCTTCTGAAGGAAGTTAAAATGTCACCCCTATGGTAGAATGATGAGTTAAATATTAACTCATCACTACTATGGATAACGACAACTTCCTGCGTATGACAACTAAAGATCTTGAACGGCGAGACATTGTACAACGATTACTGCGTGGCGGGCTAACAATTGCTACCGCGGCATTACAACTGCGACTTTCGACCAGGCACTTGAAACGATTGAAAGCCAAAGCTAAAAAGGGCGGCCTGCCGGCGTTACTTCACGGCAACCGTGGCAAGCCCAGCCCAAATCGTTTGTCAGACTCGGAGCGCGTCAAGATCGTGGCGCTCGTCAGCGAGAAATATCTGGATTTCACACCAACCTTCGCCGCCGAAAAACTCTCGGAAGTTCACAACATCACACATGATCCAAAAACTATTCAAGCTGTACTGATCAATTCTGGTGTTTGGACAAAACCCGTAAAACGAAAAAAAGAACAACACCGAAGCTGGCGCGAACGCCGTCCAGCCTACGGCGACCTCGTCCAGTTTGATGGCTCATACGAACATTGGTTCGAGGATCGGGATGGCACCGGCGAAGCTTGTCTGCTCGCCGCCATTGATGATTCCACCGGCCGGATAGTCCAGGCGACGTTTGATTATGACGAAGGGCTCTCGCCGGTCTGTGGTTTCTGGGAAGCCTATCTCGTTAAAAATGGCAAACCTTTGGCTATATACCTCGATAAATTCAGCACCTATCGAATGAACCTTCCGACGGCCAAAGAGAACGCCGACACGCTTACCCAATTCCAGCGAGCGATGCAGGAGGATCTCCATATCGAAGTAATCCACGCCCACAGTCCACAGGCCAAAGGACGAGTGGAACG
>CAYHHR010000004.1:152-43678 GCA_964356495.1 uncultured Gammaproteobacteria bacterium
CGATCCGACGGACACGGGCGCGGCCGGGTTGGAGACGTCGATGATTTGGAGGGTGTTATTAGCACCACCAGTATTAGCCACATAAGCATAACGTCCCTGGACGTAGATGGAGGAGGGGGCAGCGTCGGTATAGCCCGTCCCGACCGATCCGACGGACACGGGCGCGGCCGGGTTGGAGACGTCGATGATTTGGAGGGTGCTAGAACCCATATTCGCCACATAGGCATACCGCCCTTGGACATAGACGGCGACAGGGCCAGAGTTGGTCCCGACCGAACCGACCGACACGGGCGCGGCCGGATTGGAGACGTCAAAGACCTGGAGGGTGCTGGAGTTGTAATTCGCAACATAAGCATAACGTCCCTGGACATAGACGGAGTAGGGTTGGAGGCCAGTCCCGACCGAGCCGACTGCCGCCGTCGGAACTTTCCCTGCGACGTGGAGCTGAGTGATGGGCGAGGTGGCGCCGATGCCGACGTTATTAAAATTAAAATTCCCCGATGCATCGCTAATCGGAATATAGGTCGAGGTGGAAGCCGTGCTGGTCGCCGCCACGCCGTCTAAATATTTCGCGTTGAACGCATACGGCGCAGTGGTAATTTGTTTTCTTGGCGCGAGAGTTTCCGAACCAACTTGAATTTCTAAAAATAAATTTTGATTGTTTTGAAAAATACTCGGATCCAGCGCGTTCGTGCCGGTATCGCCCAGCGCGACATAAAATAATCCGTTGGTCGGCGTGGTGCTCACGGCGGCCGGCACCCCGATTGTCCCGGAGGCGGTGTAGACGATGGAGCCGCCAGTCAGAGAGTTATATAATTTAAATTTCATGCTCTGCGTCGTAGTCGCCGCCAGCGACCCGACCAGTAAACGCCCTTGATAGGTAATAATCGCCGGCGCCATAGCCGCGTCTGTCACATGAACTTGAGCGAATACAAAAAAACTTCCTATCACCGCCGTAAATAAGAATATTTTTAGTAATGAAAATTTTATGGACGTTTTATTTTGATTCATGAATTGACCAAAATTTCTTGCCATCATCCCTTCACTTATTTTGATTTCATTATACACCAAAAACTGAGATTCGGATATTACTATATATGTGGATAACTTTTGCCATTTGAACAATGAGGATTTTCGGACTATAATAACGCCACCTATGACAGAAAAACGAAAAATGAATCACGCGCAGAATGAAGCTGTCAAATATACTGACGGCCCGCTTCTGATTGTCGCTGGCGCCGGGACCGGTAAGACGACCGTTATCGCCAATAAAATCGGTTACTTGCTGGAGAATGACCTCGCGAAACCGGAGGAAATTTTGGCCTTAACTTTCACCGACAAAGCGGCCGAAGAAATGCAAACGCGCGTCGATGAAATTATCGATACTGGTTATACCGATCTTCAGATCTCTACTTTTCATTCTTTTTGCCAGCGCATCCTCGAACACCACGCCATCGACATCGGACTAAGCAACCAATTTAAACTTCTAACGCCGACGGCGGCCTGGCTCCTGATGCAAAAACATTTTCGTTCTTTCAATCTTGATTACTACCGACCGCTCGGCAATCCTTACCGCCACATCCACGAACTCCTGAAACATTTTTCTAAATGCAAAGACGAACTCATCTCGCCCGAAGATTATCTGTTTCTCGCCGAAGCAAAAGGCAAAGAAAAAGGTGACATGGTAATCGAGGAACAAAATCGGCTGACTGAAATTTCCAACGCCTACCACGTCTACAATCAACTCCTTCGCGATAACGCCGCCCTTGATTTTGGCGATCTGATTTATTATACGCACGAGCTGTTCAGAAAACGGCCGAATGTTTTACAAATATTTCAACAACAATATAAATATATTTTGGTCGACGAATTTCAAGACGTAAATTGGGGACAGTACGCGCTCCTGAGGCAGCTGGTGATTGGGGGCAAAGGACGGCAAACCCCACCTAACCTCCCCTTGGAAAGGGGAGGGAGCCAACCACAACTAACCGTGGTCGGCGATGACGACCAAAGTATTTACGCTTTCCGCGGCGCCAGTGTCTCGAATATCCTTCACTTCAAAGATGATTTTCCAAAGGCAAAAGAGATCGTTTTGAACGAAAATTATCGCTCTGTTCAGCCAATTCTCGACCTTGCCTATCAGTCAATAAAAAACAATAATCCGGACCGGTTGGAAGTTAAACTCAATATAGACAAGAAATTAATTAGCCAGCGATACCTCTCTCCAACTCTCTCCTTTGTGAAGGAGAGAGGGGACAAACCCTCGCCTCCACAGAGGAGAGGGCAGGGAGAGGTTGTTCATATCAACGCGCCGACGCTTGATAATGAAGTCGAGGATGTGATAAATGAAATCGCCCGACTGAAAAAAATTGACCGGAAGGCCAGCTGGGATGATTTCGCGATCCTAGTCAGAGCCAACAATCACGCTGATCCTTTCATCGGCGCGCTTGAGCGGCACGGTCTGCCATACGAATTTTTGTCGTCCGCCGGATTGTTCCGACAAAATATTGTTTTGGATTGTCTGGCATTCCTCCGAATTTTAAATAATTATCACATCGATGCCGCCTGGTATAGATTATTATGCCTGCCTTTTTTAAATTTCAAAGAAAGCGATCTGCAAAAACTAACTCATTTCGCGAAACAAAAATCAATTCCTTATTATGCCGCCTTGAAACGCGGCCGTGAACTCGATTTATCCGAAGGAGGACTAAAGACGTGCGACACGCTCATCGCGCTGGCGCATGAGGAGATGCAAAAAACACGGACCGACAAGCCATCCGCCCTGCTCGTGGCATTTCTTGAAAAAATCGGCTATCTGAAATTTTTGGTCGACGAAGAAAAATCCGGCAATCGCGAGTCAAACCGGCGAACTCATCACCTGACGCAATTTTTTGAATTTTTAAACGAATTCGAAACAACTTCCCCCGATCATCGATTAGTAAATTTCCTCGAGCATTTCGAACTTCTCTCCGAAGCGGGGGAGAAGGGAAGCATGAGCCAGCCCTCCGACACGCCGGACTCGATCAATATTATGACAATCCACGGTTCCAAAGGATTGGAATTCAAATACGTCTTCGTGGTCAATCTGGTCGAGGATCGTTTCCCGAGCCGACGCCGTGGCGAGGCGATCGAAATTCCAGTTGAGTTGGTAAAAGAAAAACTTCCCGAGGGCGATAGTCATATCGAGGAAGAACGGCGTTTATTCTATGTCGCGGTGACCAGAGCGAAAGATCGCCTCTACCTTACGAGCGCCAACGACTACGGCGGCGAACGCGCGAAGAAAATCAGCCGTTTTTTGAATGAGCTCGGCTACCACGCTTCCGATGAAGAAAAAAAGAAATTCGAACTTAAAACCACCGAGAAAATTCCTGAAAAAAAGGGTGAGTTTATTTTTGATCTGCCAAAGTCATTTTCATTTTCGCAAATCCGCTCTTATGATACCTGTCCGTACAAATACAAACTTTCCTCGATTTTAAAAATCCCAACCAAAGGCTCTGGCGTTCTTAGTTTCGGCTCCTCTATTCACAATACGTTGCTTCATTTTTATTCCAAAGTGAAAGAGCTGAACGAAGTCCAACAAGTGTCATTGTTCGACAAACCGTTGCCACAAAAAACTTCCTCAGATAAAATTAAGGTCCCGTCACTCGATGAACTGTTGGAAATGTATGAAAAGGATTGGATAGACGATTGGTATCGCGATGAGCAACAGCGAGAATTATATTTTAAAAAAGGCAAAGAACTGCTGAAATTATTTTACTCGAAAAATGAAAACAACTGGAACATTCCGGCGGAAATTGAGAAATCATTCCGCATTAAAATCGGACCATACCTCGTGAAAGGGAGAATCGACCGCATCGACAAAAATAACGACGGCGGAATTGAGATTATTGACTACAAAACCGGTAAAAGCAAGGATAAACTCACCGCCGAGGATAAGGAACAGCTACTGATATACCAAATTGTTTTTGAGCAGGTCAGAGAGCTGGGAGAACTCGGCAAACCAAGTAAATTAACTTTTTATTATCTCGAAGACGACCTCAGGACTTCCTTCATCGGCGAACCAAAAGACCTGGAAAAATTACAAAAAAAACTGCTCGGAACCATGGACAAAATTTACGAAAAGAATTTTACAGCGACGCCGAGCCAGTTCGCCTGCGGATTTTGCGACTTTAAGGAAATTTGCGAGTACCGTGTATGATGAATTTATTTGGCGACATCCTGAAAAATAGAAACTTAAACTCGCCTCTGGTGCGTGGCGTTCGAGCGTCGCAAATCATCGAGGCGGCGGAGAAAATCCTGATCAGCCGATTCGGCGAGGGGATTAAAACCGCTGCCGCCCCCGCGTATTTCAAAAACCAAACCTTGACGATCGCTTGTCTCAGTTCCACTGCCGCCGGCGAGATCAAGCTCTATGAAAACTCAATTATTGAGGAAATTAATAAAGAGGTGCCCGGCGACCAGGTAACAAAAATTCGATATCTTTCATAGCCTTGCAAACTTAATAATAATCAGCTAACATAGCCAAACATATGTCCCTACGCTCATATCTTTTCTTAATGTCTATCGCCAGCCTGCTTTCCTGGGCGGTTTGGTTTTTTGTGGTATTTAGCATCTCGCCGCGTAACGATAATTTCATCGGGCTAATTTCTTTTTATCTAAGCCTATTTATGGCAATCGTCGGAACATACTCCGTGTGCGGTTTTCTGATCCGGCGTCTTGTCATGAAAAATGACGGCGTCGTTTTCCGGCATGTCAGGCGCACTTTCCGACAGGGTATCCTCCTCGGCCTCGCCGTCATACTTATTCTTTTATTACTTGCCCAAGGTCTGCTGTTTTGGTGGAACGCGATCATACTGGTTGTCTTTTTCATTTTTGTCGAACTGATAATTTTTAGTAATTACAAGCACAGTAACAGCAACTATGTCTAGTTTTTTCCGGAAATTCAGAAAAGAAATCGGAATTGATCTTGGAACCGCCAACACTCTAGTCTACGTAAAAGGCCGGGGAGTGATAATCAATGAACCGAGCGTAGTCGCGGTAAACACCAAGACCGAGCAAATTCTGGCAGTCGGACACGAAGCGAAGGATATGCTTGGCAAGACGCCGCCGCATATCGTGACTACTCGACCGCTCACTCACGGTATTATTTCTGATTTTGAGGTTACTGAAAAAATGCTGCGATATTTTGTTGACAAAGTTTATGAAGACAGCTCGCTAAATTTTTTATCACGGCCAAGGATCGTCATCGGCGCGCCGGTAGACATCACCGAGGTTGAACGCCGCGCGATCGGAGACGCTGTAATGAACAGCGGCTCCCACGAGGTTTGGATCGTCGAAGAATCAATGGCTTCCGCGATCGGCTCCAGAATGCCGGTCCGAGAACCGATCGGAAATTTAATCGTGGAAATGGGCGGCGGCACCTGCGAAATCGCGGTAATCTCGCTCAGCGGCATCACGACCAGGAAATCAATTAAAATCGCCGGCGATGAATTAAACAGAAACATCGTCCAGTACGCCCGCGATGTCTTCAACCTCCTGCTAGGCGAGCGGCAGGCCGAAGAAATCAAAATTAAGGTCGGCTCGGCTATCGATCTGTCCGAACCGCTTCAATTTCCGATGCGCGGGCGCGACCTCCTGACCGGATTGCCTCGCGAGGTCATGATCAATGACACGCAAGTTCGAGAGGCAATAATCAAGTCCCTTCGCGTAATTGTAGACAGCATCAAAGATATTATTGAGATTACGCCGCCAGAGTTAGTCGCCGATATCCACGAACGCGGGATATTGCTCTCTGGCGGCGGCGCGCTCCTGCGCGGCTTTGACCAGCTCATCCATCGCGCTATCGAAATACCGGTGCGCATCGCTGACGACCCCTTGACTTCAGTCGTGCGCGGACTTGGCATGTTGCTTGATGATGATAATTTGCTTCGCGATGTGGCGGTTTTCCCTACTATCCCCAGACCCTCAAAATAATGGCCGGGCGCCAGGGTATAAATTATGATTAACCCAAAAACACGCAAAATATATCTGGCCGTAGGGGCCGTTTTTATATTGATTGTGGTTTTCCACAATTTAGGCTGGCTTCGCCGATATGAGACATGGCTGAGAAATTTCGCGGTCCCCGTCCTCGGAGAAGTCAACGGACTCAGCATCCAAATGGGAAACAACTACCAATTTTTTAAGAACCGCGGCGATTTTATCAAAGCCTACAATGAATGCAGTATTGCCGCCGAGAAATACGCGATTCTAACTTCACAGCTAACCCAGCTAAGCGCCGAAAATTCCGAGTTGCAAACGCAGCTCAATTATTTTAAAAAAAATCAGGTTAAACATATTCTGGCCGAGGTGGTCGGCAAGGAAGTCCTCGGCGCCGGCCAAACAATTATAATCAACCGCGGAAAAAACGACGGGATCGCGATCAATAATCCGGTCGTGGCCGACGCGGGTATACTGATAGGGAAAATCATTAAAGTTGAGGATACGATTTCAATAGTTAGATTGCTGAATGATAACTCAAGCCGCATCGGCTCAACGATCCTAAACCACGACAAAAGTCTGGGCGTCGTCGAAGGCGGTTTTGGGATCAGTCTGAAGATGAGCCTGATCCCTCGCGATGAAGTAGTATTGGTCAATGATCAGGTCGTTACCTCCGGCCATGAGACCACGACGCCAAGAGGGCTCCTCATCGGCAGTATCGCGGAAATTGAAAACGAACCATACAAACCCTTTCAACAAGCCATCATCACGCCCGCGACTAATCTTTCAAAACTCACGGCGGTGAGCGTCCTCTTGACCCAATAATATGCTTCTGGTTCTAAAAACCCTGATAAAATTTTGTGGGGCGCTGTTATTAATTATCCTCGCGCAAATTGTCGCTTCCTACCTTCTGCCGTCTCCATTTAACCAAATTAACCTTGCTCTTTTATTATTTCTTTGGCTAGTGGTCTACCGCGGCAACCTCGCCACCCTCTGGCTCGCCTTGTTTGTATCGCTGGCAAACGACCTATTTTCTTCGTTGCCATTCGGATTAACCGCGGTCGCGATGATCGCCGCTGTCCTCGGCGCCAAACGAACATTTGAAATCTTCCCCAATTTTACCTGGTACAACATCTTCTTCCTCGGCGCCGTTGGAATATTTTATTATAAAATATTTTCTTATTTATTTCTTTTATCCAGGTACTTTATTTACAAAAGAACCAACGTGATTCAGCCGCCCAATCTATCTAATCTTACAACTGAAATTTTGCTAAACGCGCTAGCCCTCCTCGCGGCGTACGCGATCTCACTTCTTTTCACGAAAAGGAAAATTGCCTATCATTCATTATAGACAAATATGCCGATCAATCCATTTAAGATAGAAAAGGGGCTAACCAGCGGCGGCAACCTCAGGGGAAAATATAAAACTACCTGGGTGGAAGAATCATTTGATTCGGAAGAGGAAACGCCGGACGGATTATCAATTTCTCATACAAAAAAATACATCGGAACCGGCGTCGACGCAAAAAAAATCTGGTTTTCTCTGTTTGTCATCGGCCTCGGAATTTTTTTAATTTTTCTCAGAGTATTCCAGCTGGAAATCATCAAGGGCGACTACTACAGTTCACTGGCGGACGGCAACAGGATTCGCTTACTGCCGATTTTGGCCAATCGGGGAATTATCTACGATCGATTCAACCGCGACCTGATCAAAAACATCCCGAATTTTTCTTTGGCAATCGTACCGCAGGATTTCCCGCGTAACGCGGCCGAGCGCGAGCAAATTCTTAACCAACTCTCACGTCTGGCCGGAATTAATCCTGTTGATGTCGAATCATTGTTAAAAAAATTCGGTCCTTACAGTTATGAGTCCATTACCATAAAAGATCACCTAGACTACGATACCGCTTTGAAACTTTATGTTAAGAACGACACCCTGCCGGGAGTAATCGTGGAAGGCGGAACCAAACGCGGTTATTATTTCAAAACTAATACCTCCTCGGAGCCGCTCCTGGTGCCAAGCCTCTCTCACCTGATCGGCTATGTTGGTAAATTGAACGACAGTGAACTCCAAGCCAATCGACCACTAGGTTATTTGGTGTCCGATCTCGTAGGCAAAACCGGCCTGGAAAAAAATTATGAATCCGACCTGCGCGGCGTCTATGGCAGAAAGAAAATTGAGGTCAACGCGTTCGGCAAGGAACAAAATGTGCTCGCGATGGAGCCGCCAACACCGGGGAAAAATCTAATCATGTCGCTTGACCTCGACGCTCAAAAGGTAATGGAACGGTTGGTCAAGGAAACCGCCGACAAAACCGGCAATCACCGCGTCTCCGCGTTTGCCATGAACCCGGAAAATGGTGAAATCCTCGCGATGGTGAGCTGGCCGACCTATGATAATAATGAGTTTATAAACGGCATCAACCAAAAAAAATATTCAGCGTATTTGGATAATCCGGACAATCCGCTTTTTAATCGCGTAATCAGCGGTCTATACCCGCCCGGATCAACCGTCAAATTGATTGTCGCGGCGGCCGCGCTCGAGGAAGACATCATCACGAAAAATACCAGTATCAACAGCGTCGGTGGCATCGACGTCGGCGGGACATTTTATAAAGACTGGAAAGCCGGAGGGCACGGTATTACCAATGTCGCGAAAGCGCTTGCCTGGTCGGTAAATAGCTTTTTCTACTATGTGGGCGGCGGGTATAAAAATTTCATCGGTCTCGGAATTGATCGCCTTGATAAATATTTTTCAATATTCGGACTTGGTCAAAAAACCGCCATCGATATTCCGGGTGAGAGCGCCGGGTTTATTCCGAGCAAGGATTGGAAATTGAAAGCCAAGGGCGAATCGTGGTATGTCGGCGACACCTACAATGTTTCGATCGGTCAGGGAGACCTCCTTGTGACCCCTCTGCAGGTCGGCGTTTGGACGGCGGCGGTCGCGAACGGCGGCTATCTAGTCACGCCGCATTTGATACAGAAAATAGTTGACCCGGTGACAAAAAAAGTTACCGACCTGAATTTTCCGAAAAAGCATATCGATGATATTTCAAACCGTAATTTAGAAACTGTCCGCCAAGGAATGCGCGATTGCGTCACGCTTGGCAGCTGCAAGCAGCTCGGGGCCTTATCCTTCCAAGCGGCCGGAAAAACCGGCACCGCCCAATGGAGCAAAACTCACCCGACACATGCCTGGTTTACCTCGTTTGCTCCTTATCAAAATCCCAAAATCGTGGTGACCGTGCTTATCGAGGAAGGCGGGGAAGGGTCGGCCGTCGCTGAACCGATTGCGGAGAAATTTCTTGACTGGTGGGGTAAAAAATATTTGTAATATTTACGGTTTGACTCTCATTAAAATTGTGCTATACTAAGACAATAAAAAATATCTATTATTTCAATATGGATGAAAACATACATTACCTTTCGGCCGAAAGCCTCGACGAAATAAAAAAAGAGCTGCTGACGCTGAAAAATTCTACAATTCCGGAAATTGCCAAACGAATCGATGAAGCAAAACAGCAGGGTGATCTGTCCGAAAATGCCGAATATCACCAGGCGCGGGAGGATATGGCCTGGGCGCAAGGCAGGCTAATCGAGGTTGAGAAGATCATCAACAACGCAAAAATTATCGTCAAGCAAAGCACCGGCATGATATCGATAGGGGACACGATTACGGTTGAAATAAATGGCAAAGAAAAAAAATACACTATTGTCGGACCGCAGGAAATTAACCCGACAAAAGGCTTAATCTCCAACGAATCTCCGCTCGGAGAGGCCTTTATAGGCCATAAAGTTGGCGAAAAGGTAGAAATAGCGGTTCCTTCCGGAAAAATGGTTTACCTGATCAAGGAAATCAAATAAATTTCTTTCTATGGAGCATCAAACCGAAGAGGCCGCTCGCCTTGAGCATCTGGAAACCATCCAAAAATCCGGCATTGACCCCTATCCCGCGCGCGTCGTTCGGGCCTACAAACTCCTTGAAGCAAAGGCGCTTACTGAGGGAACGCCGGTAAAAGTAGTCGGCCGGCTGATGTCGAGGCGAGAAATGGGCAAGCTTACTTTTTGTCATCTTAAGGACGAATCTACCAGCCTCCAAATCGTCCTGTCAAAAACGGACCTGGGAGAAACAGCTTACGCTTTTTTTAATAAAAATTTTGATCTTGGAGATTTTTTCGAGGTAGACGGGAAAATATTTACCACTCACAAGGGAGAAATCAGCGTCTTGGCGCAAAAAATCCGAATAATTTCAAAGGCTCTTTTGTCGTTGCCGGAAAAATGGCACGGACTCACCGATCAGGAACAACGTTATCGCAAACGTTATCTTGATTTACTGAGCAACGATGAATCAATGCGGATCGCCAAAGTCCGAAGCAAACTCGTCCGCGAATTACGGCATTATTTTGACGACCGTGGTTTCTATGAGGTCGAAACACCGGTTTTGCAAACGCTTTACGGCGGCGCTTTGGCAAAACCATTCGTCACGCATCACAACGCGCTCGATATTCCGCTCTATCTTCGCGTCGCGCCCGAGCTTTATCTGAAACGTCTTATCGTCGGCGGATTCGAAAAGGTATATGAGGTCGCGAAATGCTTCCGAAACGAAGGAATTGATCAGAATCATAATCCGGAGTTTACCCAAATTGAATTTTATTGGGCCTACGCCGATTACAATATGTTGATGGAACTAGTAGAGGATCTTCTGCCGAAACTAATTACCGCCGTCGGACTCAGCCTGAAATTTAAAACCGCCGATGGCGAGGTTGATTTTACGCCGCCATATCCGCGAGTTACGATGCGCGATCTGCTTAAGAAACACGCCAAAATCGACATTGAAGACTTTCCGGATCAAAAATCAATGTACAAAAAAGCTGTTGAACTCAAAATTGAGGATATTCAGAAAAATAATGGACGCGGGAAATTAATCGATGACATCTACAAAAAGTTCGCGCGGCCTTTCATAATTAATCCGGTCTTTGTCATCGATCATCCGGTGGAGCTTTCTCCGCTTGCCAAACGTAAACCGGAAAATCCAAATTACGTGGAACGCTTCCAATTGCTTTGTGTCGGAGGCAACGAATTATGCAACGCTTTTTCCGAATTAAATGACCCCCTCGACCAGGAAAAGCGCTTTGTAGAGCAGAAGCAGCTTAGTTCAAAGGGTGAAGAAGAAACGATGCCCTATGACGACGATTTCATTGAAGCCCTAAAGCACGGCATGCCGCCGACCGCGGGCCTCGGGATGGGCGTCGACCGCGTGGTAAAACTTTTGGTTGGAGCGCAGAATCTGAAGGAAGTAATTTTATTTCCGACCCTTCGGCCAGAAAAATAATTTATGAAAAAAGTGATGGCGTTTGGAACATTTGACACCCTTCACCCCGGTCATGCATTTTTCCTGAAAAAAGCGCGAAAGCTCGGGGATTGCCTCGTGGTAATCGTGGCGAGGGACCGGACCGTGAAAAAAGTAAAAAATCATCCGCCACTCAATACCGAGGATAAACGTGTCAAAAATCTCCTGGCGCTCGGCCTCGCCGAAAAGGTTTCGCTCGGACGAATCGGAAATGATAAGTACGCTGTAATCCGCGATGAAAATCCGGACGTTATCGCGCTCGGCTATGACCAAAAATTTTTCATCGACGGACTAAAAAAAGCCTTTCCGGACGCCAAGATTGTCAGAATCAAATCGTTTCACCCGGATATCTACCATAGTTCCATAATAAAAGGACATTCAGTCATTTGAAAAAAATATTTTCGATCAAATTATATGCTCGACATTAAATTTATCAGGGAGAACAAAAAACTAGTCGAAAAGAATAATCTTTCCAGAAATGTTAAGGTTGACATGGAACGATTGCTTTCGCTTGATTCAGTGACGAGCGAATTACAAAAAAAGACCGAGGTCTTGAGAGCCAAGAGAAATGAAAGATCAAAAACAAAACCTTCCGCATCGGAAATTGCCAACCTGAAAAAAGTCGGCGCTGAGATCAGCGCGCTTGAGGATGAGTTAAAAAATAATGATACCGAACTTCTGGAGTTATTGATTAAAATCCCAAATATCAACGACCATACAACACCGATTGGAAAAGACGACAGCGAAAATAAAGTTATTAAAACGGTTGGTCAAAAACCGGTCTTTACTTTCACGGCCAAGGAACACTTTGAGGTCGAGCATGCCAAGGAGGGGATAGACATGGAACGCGGGGCAAAAACATCCGGCTCAAGATTTTATTATCTCAAAGGCAAAATGGCGATTCTGGAGAGAGCGATCATGCAATATGCGGTTGATTTTATGGTTGCCAGGCAGTTTGAGCTAGTTTTACCGCCGATTTTAGTGAAAGAATCAGCTATGTATGGCACCGGATTTTTCCCGGCTGACATAAATGAAGTCTATTCCGTAAATCCCGGCGAGGATAATCTGTATTTAGTCGGAACTTCCGAAGTGCCGATGATTTACATGCACGCGGACGAAACGCTGGAAGAGAAATTTCTACCCAAAAAATATGTCGCCATCACGCCGTGCTTCAGACGCGAATCCGGCAGCTACGGGAAAGATACCAAGGGCCTCTTTCGAGTGCATCAATTTTACAAAGTTGAGATGGTGGTTTTTGCCGCTCCCGAACAATCGGCGAAGTTGCATGATGAATTATTGAAAGCCGAGGAAGAATTTATCGGTTCGCTTGGATTGCACTACCGGGTCGTAAATGTGTGCTCCGGCGATCTCGGTTTTCCGGCGGCAAAAAAATTCGATTGCGAGGGTTGGTTTCCAGGGCAGGCGAGATACCGCGAACTTACTTCCACCAGCAACACCACGGACTACCAAGCCAGACGAAGTAACATTAAATTTAAAACCGACGACGGTAAGCGTCAATTTGTCCACACTCTAAACGGAACAGTCTCAAGCGATCGGCCAATGCTCGCGATCATCGAAAATAATCAGCAGTCGGACGGCTCGATAATTATTCCCGAGGTTCTTCAAAAATACACCGGCTTCGATAAAATTTAACACGAATATGCTCAGCTGGGTGGAAATTTCACGCTCCGCGATCGAGCACAATCTAAAAGCCTTTCGGAATTTAATTGGACCATCGGTCTTATTGATTCCGGTCGTCAAAGCCAATGCCTACGGACACGGGATTCTTGAAGTCGCCCGCATCTGCGAGGAAACGGCTGAGGTGGATCGGTTGGCGGTAGTTAACCTCGATGAAGCTCTGTTGCTTCGCGCCGGCGGAATCAAAAAACCTATCCAGGTGTTATCTTTTTATCCGCTCGATGAGGATGCGATAATTGAAGCGCTGAAAAAAAATATTATTCTGCCGATCTACCGGCTTGATCAGGCAAAGTTCATCAATCGAGTGGGGGAGAGACTGGGATTGACCGGAGTAGCGCACCTTAAAATTGATGTCGGTACTACCAGAGTCGGCATCACACTTGATGATATGGAAGTCTTTGTTTCCGAATTAAGAAAATATTCCCATCTGCGGCTAGAAGGAATTTGGAGTCATTTTTCTTCGAGCGAAGCAGACAGCGCCATTACAAAAAAACAATTGTCGACTTTGATTCAAGCGGATGAAATAATGAAAAAGCATGGCATCAAAGTGCCGCTAAAACATGTCGCCTGCACAGCCGCGTCACTGCTTTATCCCGATTCAAGGCTCGACGCCGTGCGCATCGGCCTCGGCACCTACGGTCTTTATCCTGCTCCGGCCTGTCAAAAAATCATTAAACTGCGGCCGGTGCTAAGCTGGAAAAGCACCTTGATCCAGGTCAAAAAGGTTAAAAAGGGGACCAAAATCAGCTACGGCGGCACCCATACCATGAAAAAAAACGGACTGATCGGAATTATTCCGATTGGTTATTACGACGGATACGATCGCGCCTGGAGCAACACCGCCGAAGTAATCATTAACGGCCGCCGTTGTCCGATTCGAGGACGCATCTGTATGAACCTAATGATGGTCGAAATCAAAAATAGCAGTAACACCAAGGCGGGGGATACGGTTACCCTTATCGGACGGGAAGTCAGCGCTGAAATAACCGCTGATGAACTGGCAAAATTATCGCCAAACACGATCAACTACGAAATCACCACCGGAATTAATCCACTTCTTCCGAGAATCGTGGTATAATGCAGATCAGAGTTTAAATATTATCTGATGCGTTTTTACGGCTCGGGAAAAAAACATCGAGAACAAAAATCGGAAAGAAAAAACTGGCGTTTTTTGCGTAGAAAAAAACCCAGCCACACTCACTATCGTCAACACGAAGATACGGCGGCGTTAAGATTGTCCAATCCGTACAAAACGAAAAATAAAGGATCCCGATTAAAAATCAGAGGAACGATTCTGCCGATATTTATTATTTCCTGGATCGGTCTGTTGCTTTACCTGCCGTATTTCAGAATAAATAAAATTAATTATTCCGGACTAAAGATCATCAGCCAATCCGAAATTGACAATATCGTCCGCGGTCGGATCACACCTCAAAATATTGCCTGGCCAATAAACAACTATTTCATTTTTAACAAAAATTCGCTCACGCAATTATTAAGCGATAAATTTTCATTAAACTCCGTTACCGTAAACAAAGTTTTTCCCGACACTCTCGAAATACAGCTCCAAGAAAAGACCACTGCCGGGATATATGATAATGGCGAAGCGTATTATTTATTAGGCGGGGACGGCTCAAACATAAAATATCTTCGGAGCGTTAGTACGAGCGAATTTATTTCTTTAGCTACCACGACCGTCTCATCAACCTCGAGCAGCACCTCATCATCAACGCCTGCCGCCATCCTCATACATTCGCCAAATTTTCGGGAAATACAAAGGGAGTTCGGCGATTATCCCATCATACATGATCAGAGATCAATAAAAACCAACGAAAAAGACCATTTGCTGGACTCTAAGACAATGCAGGAAATAATCGCGTTATATAACGCGCTCCAGCATATCAAGGCGCTCAAAGCCTCGTATTTCCTCATCGACGGAGGAACGGGCATCACCGCCATCACAAACAGGCCGTTCAAGGTGATATTCCAGCTAAACGGCAACGCTGAGGATGAAATCTCAAAGCTGCAAATTTTTCTCAATAATAACAATCCGTCAGAATATATTGATCTTCGATTTGGCGACAGGATTTATTGGAAGTAGGGGGTATTGTGAGGGAAAGATATCCACTTGCATAGTTATACATAACTGAGTATAATATCTCTTACACTCAGTTAATTATCAATAACATATGCCATTTCCCCACCATAAGATGCTAGATATAGCAAAAAAACTCAACTCAGACTTCAACAAGATTATCAGCGACTTATACCTAGGAAGTAATTTTTCAGGCCAAGAGATTTCCGATGAACTATTTATTAAAACGGGAATATTTATAACCGCACGATCAATTCAAAGACAACTTAGAAAACTTGGCATTATCCGAACTTTTAGTGAAGCGTTTAATATTTCAATAAAAAAAGGTCGAAAATCATACGCTCACCTTAGACGTACTATCAAGTCCAAGGCTATGCGTAAAGGGATATATCCTAAACTAAGATACGAGATTTTTAGCCGTGATAAATTTAAATGTGTATTATGTGGCAACACAGCTGCCGATGACCACCTAGAAGTCGACCATATTAAGCCCGTTGTCTATGGCGGTACAAATGAACATAGTAATTTGCGAACGCTGTGTGCGGAATGTAACAAAGGAAAAATGCTAGTTGAGGAACGAAAATTATTAAAAATATGAAACTTGGACTCCCCTATTTTGACGATTTTATACTTAATCTAAGGGCCAATAATTTTTCTGATGAGACTGCGTATAATTACGAGCGCGATCTTCAAACTTTTGAAAATTTTCTAATTCACGACATAAAAAAAAACTTTTACGAAATTGATAAAACCGATTTACTCAGATACAAAGCATACCTGTCATCTGTTGATAGAAAAACAGCCAAATCAGCCAAATCCGAAAAAAAACTAAGCAGCTATTCTACGAATCGTATGCTTTCTACGTTGCGCTCCTATCTAAAATTTATGGAGGATATGGATCATACGCCGCCAATTTCTTCTACAGCAGTTAAGCTAGTCAAAAACATAAAGAAACATGGTCAGGTGCCTGAATTTGAGGTAATAATAAATGTTATTGAGGCGCCGATGAAATTTGAGGACAATATTAAAATCGCTCTACGTAATCGCGCGATGCTTGAAACCTTGTTTGCAACCGGAATGCGCATTTCCGAGCTGCTATCATTAAAGGTAGTACAAATCGACAAAACGGGACGAATTTATGTGTTGGGTAAGGGAAAAAAACAACGATTCGTATATTTAACTCCTCGAGCGCTCACCCACCTAAAAAATTATCTTGCAAAACGTGCGAGCACATCCGAAATGCTATTTGTTCCCTATAGCGGGCTAAATAATCAAGAAAAAAATAAAAAATTATCGGCCAACTATTTACAATACAAAATAAAACAATACCGGGAGTTGCTTGGTATAATCACACCTATTAGCGCCCACACTCTACGTCACGGATTTGCAACTTATCTAGCTGAGAATGGAGCAAACCCGGCTGCCATTCAGGTATTGCTCGGGCATGAATCACTAGATACTACAACCAGATATGTTCATGCGTCAGATAGGTATGCAGAAAAAACCCACCATGATTTTCATCCACTATTCGACGAATAACTACGAGGTAACGTTATTTGAGCCTAGTTTAATCTACGGCGCCATGTACGGCATCGGGTTGACCGGGATGCCATTTTGACGCACCTCAAAGTGCAAATGCGGACCAGTCACAAACGGCCCGGCGCCGACCGTCCCGGGCGTACCACCGGAATAACCGATGATATCGCCGCGATTTACGAATTGATCCTCGGTCACATTTATCCCGCTCAAATGCCCGTAAACGCTCGAGATATTTCCGGTATGAACAATTAGAATATAACTGTAACACGACGCGACACCGCAACGCCTGGCGCGCGCTATATAACCGGAAGCGGCCGCTTTGATTGGCGTGCCATAACTGGCCCGAATATCAATCCCGCTGTGCTCAAACACCCGCTTGAACGGATAACCTTCATCATGAAATACGGCGTTGATAACGTGGCTTTGCGCCGGCCAACTCATGATTACTGACCCGGACGCGACGATCTTTTGTTCCCTCTCTAATTTTTTTTGCAGCTGCTGTTCAAAGGTACGCTGTTCGGTTTCGATTACCCGGTACTGTTCTCTTAAACTTGCCAATAATGTTTTAAATCTGGCCTCAGACGATTTTGTTTGGATCAGCAGGGTCTCCTTGGCCGTTTCTTGGCTCACCAATACGCCTTTTTTGCCCTCCAGTTCATTTTGCAAATTCTGAAAAACCAATTGCTTGGTATGAACTTGCTTCTGGCGTTCGGCGAGATCCTGCATCGCGAGGCGCAGCGTCTTCACCGAACGTCCGAGATCCGCGTTGATGTTTTCAATCGAACGCAAATCATTATAAAAATCGCTAAAATTATTATAGGTCAGCATTATCTCCAAATAATTTTTTTGCTCTCCGGAATGAACGCTTTGAATTATTTTCGCGATCAGTTTCTTCTGTTTGCCAATAATTTTCTGTTTATCTCCAATCGAAATATTGAGGGCGTCAATTTCGAGTTGATTTTCTTTGATTTTTTCCCTCGTCAATTCGATGTCCGTCCCAATTTGAGAGACGCGATTGCCGATGATGTCAAGCTGATTTTTCAGCGACACCGCCTGGGTTTCCTTCTCACTGATGGTTTTTTTGTAATTATTGATCGTGTTCTCAAGTTCCTTGATTTTATCCTTTCTTTTGGAAATTTCCTGATTCAATACCTGAATTTCACCGCTTGACCCGCCAACATTCACCGCAAAAGCAAAAAAAGGCCGGCTCAAAAAGATGCCCATTCCCGTAAAAATAACCAAATAAAAAAAATGCTTTACTTTCATATATTCAGTATAGCATATTTTGGAGGATTGAAAAAATAGTCCCTAGAGCTTCCCGAGCGCAATTTCTATTCTTCTGATCGACTCATCTTTTCCAATCGCCTCCGCGATTTCAAATGGCCCCGGGGAATTCGGTTGTCCGGAAAGCGCCACGCGCCAGGGCCAGAGCACACTGCCGTTTGAATAGCCGTTTTTCACCACCCACTCCCCTACCGATTTCTCCAGATCAGATTTATTCCAATTATTTTCTTTGACGTCGGACAAAAATTTATGAACTTCCGGCAAAATTTTCCGCGCTTCTTCGATTGAACCTTTCTTCCAAACCAAAAGCTCCTTTTCATACCCCGGAAGCTTCAAGGCAAACGCCAGCGCCGCCGGCAATTCAGCAAGAGTGGTCACGCGTTCGCGTTCCAAAGAAATTATTTTTTCGAGCCGTTCTGAATTAACTCCTCCATTAAAATAATCTAAACTTCTGCCGGCCAATTCAGCGTCAGACAACTTTTTTATATATTCCTTATTAAACCAATTTAATTTATCAACATTAAACACCGCTCCAGTTTTGTTTACTTTTGAGAGATTGAATTCCTTAACCAACTCATCCAACGAAAAAATTTCCCGCTCATCGCCAGGATTCCAACCAAGAAAGGCGACGAAATTCACCAGGGCCTCCGGTAAATAGCCATTCTTTTGGTAATCAGCTACCGCGACGTCACCTTGCCGTTTACTTAACTTCGATTTATCGGCGTTAAGCAAAAGCGGCAAATGCGCAAACTCGGGCGCGTTCCAACCAAAACATTTATATAGTTGTATATGCTTTGGCGTACTGCTGATCCACTCGTCGCCACGAATTACGTGCGTGATTTCCATCAGATGATCATCGACGACTACCGCCAGATGATAGGTTGGAAATCCGTCCGACTTCATCAAAACCTGATCATCTACCAAAGCATTTTTTATTTTTACCTCGCCATGGATTAAATCCTTGAAAATCGTCTCACCTTCTTTTGGCATTTTCAGACGTACCACATGATTCTCCCCGGCCACGATTTTCTTTTTTGCTTCATCGCTGCTGACAGTTTTCAAACATTGCTGATCATAACCCGTAGGCTGTTTATTTTGTTGCTGAGTTTCACGAAGTTTTTGCAAACGATCAGGCGTACAGAAACAATAATACGCACTCCCCTTCTCCAGAAGTTCTTCGGCAAATTTTTTATAGATATCTAGACGTTCTGACTGAACATACGGCCCCTTTTCACCATTCTGAACAATCTTCGCTCCCTCCCCTTTCCAAGGGGAGGCTAGGTGGGGTTTGCCGTCCTTTGCGACCTCGCCACTCAACATAACACCCCCATCCGGCACAATACCAGCCCAATAAAGAGACTTCAAAATATTTTCAGTTCCGTCCGCCACGAACCGCTCCCGATCGGTATCCTCGATACGCAACAAAAATTTTCCGCCCTGATTTTTCGCGAATAAATACGAATACAAAGCGGTACGAAGACCGCCGACATGAAGATAACCGGTTGGGCTGGGAGCAAAACGGGTGCGGATCACACTTTTTCTTTTAAAATTAAATAAGAAAATTTCAGCGTCGCGTTGAGAATTCTGCCGAAACGCCTCGGCTGTTTCCACAAACGATACAGCCATTCTAAACCAATTTGACGCATAAGTCTAGGAGCGCGCCGAATAAATTCGGACAAATAATCAAACGCGCCGCCTACCCCCATGCCGATTTTTACGCTCGGCATTTTTACTAAATTTTCGGCCAGCCACTTCTCCTGTTTCCCCATGCCGAACGCCACAAACAAAATATCAGGCTTTGTTTCATTAATTTTTTTAATTGAAAATTGATCATTGGAATTTGATTGGAAATTGGAAATTGGAAATTGGAAATTTTCGTCAATAGTAGGCCCTTTGTCATACCCAGCAATTTTTAATCCAGGAAATTTTTTTAATAAATTTTCACTCGCCATTTTGACGACCTCATCGCTCAGGCTCCCCAATAAATAGATTGAATACTTTTTTTGTTCAGCGAGTTTGCACAGATCAACCATAAAATCAACTCCGGTGATTCGGTCCAACCCACCCCTACCCCGCCCAAGCGGGGAATTGTTTTTTCCAAAATACCGCCTGGCGAGCCATAGACCAAACCCATCGCAGAGATTCAGCGATCCCCTATTTAGAACTTCTCTAAAATACACATCTGTTTGCGCCATAACCAGCATTTCCGGGTTAGGTGTAAATATCAGGTGCTGACCGCTGGAAAAAATAAATGATTCGGCTTTTTTGACAGCCTCACCCCCTGAAAAATCATCGATACGTATACCCAAAATAGTATTATTCATGATATAATAAACCTGTTAAATCAACCAAATTATACCACAGTTGACAAATAAATAAAGAGTTGATAATATTCCTTTTATCACTCAGACTATCAGAGTGCTAAATCAATATATGCTACCACAAAATTTTACCAACAAATCGCAAGAGGCGATCCAAACGGCCGCGCGACTTGCTCACGAAAACGGTCAGGCGCAAATCGAACCGCCGCATCTTTTTTTGGCTTTTATACAAGACAAAGAAGGCACGGTTTCCGCTATCATTAAAAAACTGGGCGGCAACACCTCGCATTTGGAAACCGCCGTCCAAGGCTTAATTAACCACCTCCCAAAGCAGGGCATGGCCATGGATGAGGGTTCCGTGGGCCAAATTATGCTCAGTCAGGCGACCATGAATTTATTTCAAAACGCGGCTCATGAAGCCAAAAAAATGGGTGACGAATACATCAGCATCGAGCACCTGTTTTTGGCATTTTTGGTGGTAAAAAATCCGATCGCGGACATTCTCGTCCCGCAAGGGATCAACTATGATTCTGTCCTAAAGGTCCTAGCCAGCATCAGAGGCAACCAGCGAGTGGATTCACCCGAACCGGAAAGCAAATATAACGTGCTCGAAAAATACGGCAAGAATTTAACGGATCTCGCGCGCAAAGAAAAAATCGATCCGGTGATTGGCCGCGATGATGAGATTCGCCGGGTGATGCAAATTTTGACGAGACGAACCAAAAATAATCCGGTCCTAATCGGCGAACCTGGCACCGGCAAGACCGCCGTAGCCGAGGGACTCGCGCAACGCATCGTGAACGGCGACGTCCCCGACTCGCTAAAAAACAGAGAAATTATTTCTCTCGACATCGGTTCCTTAGTGGCCGGCACAAAGTTCCGCGGTGAATTTGAGGAACGCCTCAAATCTGTTTTGAAAGAAATCAATAACGCCGCCGGCAAAATTATTTTATTTATTGATGAACTGCACACGATTATCGGCGCCGGCGGCTCTGAGGGAGCGATCGACGCTTCAAACCTGCTGAAGCCAATGCTCGCGCGCGGCGAATTGCACGCTATCGGCGCGACGACTCTGAAGGAATATCAAAAATATATTGAAAAAGATGCCGCGCTTGAACGCCGCTTCCAGCCCGTGATGATCAACGAGCCGAATGAAGATGACGCGATCGCGATCTTGCGCGGGATAAAGGAAAAATATGAAGTGCATCACGGTGTTCGCATCACTGATCCGGCGATCGTAGCGGCCGTCAAATTAAGCTCTCGCTATATATCCGACCGGTTTCTTCCGGACAAGGCGATCGACCTGATTGACGAGGCCGCCTCAGCGCTTCGCCTCGAAATAAATTCGATGCCGGAAGAACTTGATAAGATGAAACGAACCCTGATTAAACACGAGATCGAAAAACGGGCGCTCAAGAAAGAAACCGACGTCGGCTCTCAGGAACGTCTCGCTAAATTAGAAAAAGAAATTGCCGATCTCAGCGAAAAAATGCACGCCATCGAGGTAAAATGGAAGAATGAAAAGGATCTCATCGGCATGATTCACAAAAGCAAACGCGAAATCGAACACCTCAAACAGCAGGCGGAAATCGAGGAACGCCGCGGCGATCTCCAAAAAGTCGCGGAAATTCGCTACGGACGAATTCCGGAACTGCAGCGTAGCATGCGCGAGGAAGAGCTTCGGCTGAGTGTCGCCCAAAAGGAACATGGTATCCTGAAAGAAGAGGTTACCGAAGAAGATATCGCCCGCGTCGTCGCCCGTTGGACCGGAATTCCCGTCAAAAAAATGTTAGAGAGCGAAAGTAATAAGTTGGCGGTGCTTGAAAAAATTCTCTCCGGCCGCATCGTCGGACAAGCCGAGCCGATCAAGGCCGTCGCGAACGCGCTTCGCAGATCCCGCGCCGGGGTTTCCGAACCAAACCGTCCGATCGGGTCATTCTTATTTCTCGGACCGACGGGTGTCGGCAAAACCGAACTAGCCAAAAGCCTCGCTGAATTTATGTTTGATACCGAGGAAGCCTTGGTCCGCGTCGACATGAGCGAATATATGGAGAAGCACAGCGTGTCCAAAATCATTGGCTCCCCTCCCGGCTATGTGGGATACGAGGAAGGCGGCCAACTGACCGAGATCGTCCGCCGCCGGCCATACGCTGTCATTTTATTTGATGAAATTGAGAAAGCGCACCATGATATCTTTAATATCCTGCTTCAGATTCTTGACGAGGGTCATGTTACAGATGCCAAAGGAAGAAAAGTTAATTTTAAAAATACTGTCGTGATCATGACGAGCAATATCGGCAGTCAGCTTATTCAAAATTCCAAAAAACGCGGCGAATTCGGATTTAACGATGACGACAAAAAAGCTCCCGATGATGCTTTCAAAGAAAAAGTCATGGAAGAGCTCCAAAATCATTTCCGACCGGAGTTTCTCAACCGCATCGACGAAATTATTATTTTCGAATCGCTTACCGAACAAGATATCAAGCAAATCGTTGAACTGCAACTTAATAAAATTAAAAAGCGATTATTGCTCGAAAAGAAAATCTCACTCGAAGTTGACGAAAAAGCCAAGAAATATCTCGCGAAGGCTGGCTTCAATCCAGACTACGGCGCGAGACCGCTCAAGCGCGTAATGCAGAGCAAGCTCCTCGACCAACTCGCATTAAACATCATCAACGGCGCTGTTTCCGAAGGAGACACGGTTGCAATTTCCGCCACCAAAACCGGGCTTGCTTTCGCCACCAAGAAGCGCGCCGCTTAACACATTTTCTCGTTTTGACTTCTCTATTCACAAACCGCCTGCCATGCTATAATTATAAGCGTATGGTGCTTTCGTTTCTAAAAAAATTTACGCTGGGATTGGCGGTGTTTTTCGTTTTACCTAACGCCGTTCTGGCACAGGCCGACTTCAATCCTTCCTTCATAATTTCGGATCCGGAAATGCAAGACTACCGCAGTCTGGATCGGAACGATATCCAGGCATTCCTGAACGACAAAGGCAGCTATATCCGAACCGGACAGTTCGAGGATGCAAGTGGCACGATGAAATATGCCGCTGATATAATCTATACCGCTTCTCAAAATTACCAAATTAATCCGAAATTTTTATTGGTAACACTCCAAAAAGAACAAAGCCTCGTGACCGATGACACACCAACTCAGCGGCAGCTCGACTGGGCGACTGGTTACGCGGTTTGCGACGGCTGCTATCTCAGTGATCCCAGGGTTCAAAAGTATCGCGGCCTCGGCAAGCAGATCGACGGCACGGCCGGCGTCATCCGATGGTACTACGACAATCAGGACCGTCCGGTGGTAAAGAAAAAAGATACCCCGATCCGCATCGACGACACTGATGTTACTCCGGCGACCTGGGCAACCGCGTTTTTATATACCTACACTCCTCACCTTCACGGCAACGCCAATTTCTGGCGTATTTGGAGCACCTGGTTTTCACAGGTTTATCCCAACGGAACCCTGCTCCAATCCGCAAGTTCAAGCGATTATTGGCTGATCGATAACGGCAATCGCCGAAGGTTCAGAAGCAGAACCGCCCTCATCACGCGCGTTGACCCGAGACTGGCAATCAAAACCAGCGAAGTCGATCTTCAGAATTATAAAATCGGACCGGATATCGCCTTCCCAAATTATTCGCTTTTGCATACCGAATCATCGACCTTTCTGCTTGATTATGACACGCTGCGGCCATTCGCTTCCGATGCAGTTGTCGCGAAGTTAGGTTTCAACCCTGACGAACTGATCGATGTCGCCGAGTCAGACCTCATCGGGTACAACATCGGGACGACAATCACCGCTTCATCGACCGCCCCGCAAGGAATAATTTTTAAAATTTCCGACGCGCCCAACACCTTTTACCTCATGAAAGATGGCGTGCTATACCCGATTATTGATCAGATGATTTTGCAAACTAATTTTAAATCCCTGCCGATAGAAAAACATAAACTTAAAGAACTTTCCGCCTATCAAACGGCCGATAACCCGATTAAATTCAACGATGGCGCCCTGATCCAGGTTCAAAATAGCGGCATCATTTATGTGATGGATAATGGTAGGAAACGTCCGCTCGCCGACGATGACACCTTCCTGGCGCTCGGTTACAAAAAGTCAAACATCATCACCGTCAAATCGCTTACTGCCATGAATCTCCCAACCGGTGATCAAATTTTTGTAAACAACAATCTCACATCAGCGCGCAACAAATATTTAGGCGACAGCGAAACTCCGGTCAGTGATCTGTACGGCAAAACCGCCTCCGCCTCATACCTGGTTGCCGAATATCCAAGCGGTCGAATTGTTTCCGGAAAAAATGTCGACAGCAGGCGTTCGATTGCTTCACTCACAAAGCTTCTGACAGCCTATGAAGCGATTCATGAGGATTTCAAATTAAAAGGCGCCACCGTTTATGATGATAAAAAATATAATTCCGACGGCAATACCCTAAATCTAAAAAATGGCGAAAAAGTTCGCAATCAAGACATGTTCTATACGATGCTTATCGGGTCGGATAACAGTGCCGCGCGCCTGGTCGCTCAAAACACCTCCATCGACGAGGACAGCCTGGTCCGAAAAATCGGTCTTCGCCTCGAGAAATGGGGCGCTGATTACACCAGTGTGAAAGATGTGACCGGATTGGACGCCAACAATAAATCCACCCCCCGCGATCTTCTAAAAATTTTTACCAAAGTACTGGACAACAAAACCATCAGGGATGCTCTTAGCTCGCCGTCCTACACCTATACTGAACTTAAATCCCGTGATAAAATATCTACGCATCGCTTCAAGAATACCAACCAGATTCTCACTAATATTCCTCTCAAAAAAAGAGACTACCGGATACTTGCCACTAAGACAGGCTATACTGACGAAGCGGGCGGAGTTATGATTATGCTGGTCGAAGCCAAAAAGACAAAAAAACAATACGTCATTGTGACCCTCGGAAACTCAAACTACAAAAAACGTTTCGAGGAACCGCATAAGATCGCTGAATGGATTACTACCTCCAATTTAACCCTTACTAACAAAAAGAAATAATGTATGTCGTTAGTCTTTGCCGCGATTACGCCTCATCCGCCTTTGCTTATCCCATCAATCGGCAAGGACGCGATTAAAAAAATCGAGCGCACGCGCCAGGCATTTCTGAAATTAGAGGAAGATCTATACGCCGTTCACCCCGATGTTATAGTTATTATTTCGCCGCATGGCCGGCAATTTCCAGACGCGTTTATCATTAACATGGCGCCAAAATATGAAAGCGACCTAAAGGAATTTGGGGATCTTGCCACTAAAATTTCCTTTAACGGCGACATCACTCTGCCATACAATATCCGCTCTGCCTGCAACATCGATCATACCTGTGAAACCGTCATCATCAGCGAACCGAAGCTTGATCACGGCATAGTCGTTCCGCTTTTCTATTTAACAAAACATCTGCCGGACACAAAAATTTTACCGATCAGTTTTTCAGAATTTGATGAAAAGACGCATCTTGAATTTGGCGCTATCCTGAAAGATCAAATCATGACAAACAATAAACGAATAGCGGTGATTGCGTCCGCGGATTTATCACACGCGCTTTCAAATGACGCGCCGGCCGGATTTAATAAAAACGGCGAAATTTTTGACAAAAAAATTCAAGAAGTGCTCGCTTCCCACAATACCGCCGGATTACTTTCCCTAGACAAAGAACTCGTCAGCGGAGCCTCGGAGTGCGGCCTCCGCTCAATTTTAATTCTCATGGGAATATTGCGTGACGTAAATTACCGCTACGAATCCTACGCCTACGAAGCTCCTTTCGGCGTCGGCTATCTCACAGCCAATTTTATAATCTAAATATGATCGCAGCCGTGGTACCGATCAAACGGGGAAAAATCACTCTCCCCTTTTTTGATTATGAAATACCGGGAGACATGTCCGATAAAATCAAAATCGGCCAGTTGGTGGAGATACCGCTTCGCGGCAGGAATGAGTTCGGAGTTGTTCGGTCGCTTGCGCGCGCGTCGTCGATTAAAAATTTAAAGTCCATCGGCAAAATCATCCACGAAAGACCATTTTTTAATCCTGAAAGCCTTAAATTCTTCGAAGAAATTTCAGAACTATACCATACCTCCCTCGGCAGTATAATTAAGTCCGCCCTCCCGCCAATGCAAAAAAGGATGCTGAACAAATTAATTGTTCAAGCTCCGGAACCGACAACGGCCAAAAAAATATTCAAAAAACCAAACTTATTTGTTTACAATAATTTAGCTGATAAAAAATCATACCTGAAAAAAATTATCTCGGCCGCCGGTCAAACCCTTATCATCATACCTGAAGCCGCCGATGCGGGCGAAATTATCAATTTGCTGCCGAACTCAAAATCAATCGGTTTTGTAACCAGCTATCTTTCCAACAAAGATCTTTTCAACGCCTGGGTAAAAATTTGGCAGGGTGAAACGAAAATTATCGTTGGCACTCGCCGGGCGCTGATGATGTCGTTTAATAATCTGGAGACAATCATTATCGACGAAGACTGGAGCCCCAGCCACAAAAGCTGGGATTCCGCGCCGCGCCTGCACGCCAGGGACGCGGCCATAATCGCCGCGAAATACTTTGGCGCCGCCATCCACATCATCGGCCACACGCCGACAGTTGAGAACTATTTTTTCGCGCGGCATAATGTTTACGACCATCAGCCGGAAGCTATTCTTCCTCGCCCTCTAACATTAAATCTCATCGATCTGCGGCATGAGACCAGGATGAAAAATTTCGGATCGCTCAGCGACGTTCTTCAGAACGCGCTTCTCGAAGCAAAAAGCGGCGGCATATTCCTCTACTGCAACCGCCGCGGCAGCGCTTCATATGTGATGTGTCGTGATTGCTCGGCCGTCCTCAGGTGCCATAAATGCAAGCAAGCGCAGACCTATCACGAATCCCGCGGCGAAATGACCTGCCATTATTGCCGGATTGCTCAACCAATGCCGTCGGGCTGTGCCGGTTGCGGCGGCGTTAATTTGTTGTATTATGGAAAAGGAACGGAAGCTGTCATTCGTGAAATCAAAAAACTTCTACCGAATGACGGGAGGGAAATTATTAATATCGAAAATTCCGAGGACACCCTGAAACTAATAAAACCGGAAACAGACCAAATAATAATCGGCACTCAGCTTGCCTGGTCGCATCTCAATTGGAAAAAAATATCGTTGATGGCGTTTGTTGATGCCGACACTCCCCTATTTGTTCCAGAATATCGTTCGACCGAACACCTGTGGGATCTACTGCGAGATGCGGCTTTCCGAATGAACGAAACCGGCGCTCTTTATGTTCAAACCAACCACCCCGAACATCCGGTCTACGCGAACCTTCCGAATCCGGAAGCTTTTTATGCCGTCGAACTTGAGCAACGGAAAATTTTTGGTTACCCCCCACATAAATATTTACTCAAACTTTTCTTTGGCGCCGCCACCAAGGAATCCGGCAAAGCGGAAGGAGAGCGATTGTTCCGCCAACTTGGCGGGTTGACTAAAGGGCCGACTGATATTAAAATAACCCCGCCACTGGAGCTTTTTCCGCCCTTTCAGAAAGGCAGGTATTGGCAGGCCATTATCCTAAAGCTTTCATACGCGGATTATAAACAGCAACTGCGCGCGATAATGAAGATTGTCCCGGAAACCTGGAAAGTCGACCCCAACCCTAATACACTCCTTAGCCTATAAATATATGGTCTACGACATCGTAATCGAACCAAACCCAATGCTCCACGCGCCAAGCGCGCCGGTTTCTCCGGATGAGATTAAAAGCCGTGAAATGCAAAAATTCATAAAGGACATGATCGAGACCATGTATGTTAAAAACGGCGTTGGACTTGCGGCCGTTCAGGTTGGACGACCAATCCTGCTTTTTACGCTTATCAAGGAATTCAACGACCTAAACAAACACGAGGACCTGGTGCTTTTCAATCCGACCTGGAAAAAATTATCTCTGATTTCACTAACCGACGAAGAAGGCTGCCTCTCGGTGCCGAGAATGTACGGCCAACGAAAACGAGTCGCGAAAATTAATGTCACCGCTCTGGATAAAAACGGAAAAAAAATTGAATTCATCGCCGAAAATTTCTTCGCTCGAATCATCCAGCATGAAGTTGACCATCTCAACGGACACTTATACGTTGAGAAGGCCACCAGCCTTCGTCGCGTTGAACCCCGATAACATATGCGCATAAAAATCGTTTTCTTCGGAACGCATGACTTCGGCGCGGCAATGTTGAGCGCCCTGATTGAAAATAAAAATTATGACATCGTCTCCGTCATAACCCAGCCCGATCGGCCGGTTGGACGAGAACATAAATTACAAAAATCTGCCGTGAAGATTCTCGCTGAGCAACACGGATTAGATATCTTTCAACCCGAATCGCTTAAAAATTGGACATTGGACATTGGGGTTTGGGATTTGGCGGTGGTCTGCCAATACGGCCTGATCATACCGAAAACGATTTTAGGACTGCCGAGGTTTGGTTTTATTAATATCCACACCTCCCTGCTGCCGAAATATCGCGGCGCTTCTCCGATCCAGACCGCAATTTTGAACGGAGAAACCGAGACTGGAGTTACGATTATGCTCATGGACGAAAGAATGGATCATGGCAAAATTCTCTCGCAAGCAAAAATAAAAATTTTGCCCGATGATACCTATCTTGATCTGCAGGAAAAGATGGAGCCGGTCGCTCGCGAACTGCTTTTAAAAACCCTGCCCGAATATCTGGAGGGGAAAATAAAATCGGCAGCGCAAGATGAAAATCACGCGACGTTTTGTAAAATATTCACTCGTGACGACGGACGGATCGACTGGAAAAAATCCGCGGCAGAGATTTACAATCAATACCGCGGCCTATCACCGTGGCCCGGAATTTGGACAATGTGGGGCGACAAAAGACTGAAGCTTCTTGAAATCAAAGTTTCCGATTTAAAAATTCCGTCTGGCGAAATAAAAATAAACGACAAAAAAATTTTTGTCGGTACAAAAAATGGCGCTGTCGAAATCTTATTGCTGCAGCTCGAAGGTAAAAAAGAACAAACAGCCGCCGATTTTATTTCCGGCTACTCGACATTTGACTCGGCGATCTTAACATAAATATGCCGAATAAATTACGCGCGACTTACCTGCTTTTAATCTATCTCGGAATAAGAGTCTTCTCTTTTTATCTCCAGCCAGCCACTCCGCTGAATCAAAATCCGCATTTTTTAAATACCTCGATCGCAATCATAATCCTTCTTATCGCCGCGGCCTTGCTCATCAAAAAAAACATCTTCGGCTGGTATATAATTGCCGGAGAGATGATCCTGGGAGGGTCCGGAAGCTTTCTGCAAATTTTCGGCGTTTCGCTGCGGTCGCTCCTGCTTCTTACCAGCCTAACAATCTATTTCTTGCAAAACATTAAAAGCATCCATAAAATTGAAAAAGATAAATTAGTTATTGGCGAAATGTTAATTATCGCCGCGCTTGGTCTTTCGCGCGGCTGGTACTTTTCAAACCCGCGCCCCGCTGTTATTTCTGACGCTATCCCGTATCTTTTTTTACTTTATTATTTTCCGCTGCGCGATCTGCTAAAAAACGATACGTGGCGAAAATTCTGCTATTCCGCATTACAGGTCGCTATTTTGGGCGGAGCCATATTTATCCTTTTCACCTATATCGGCCTTGCCAGCGGCAATTTCCAGCTCCAGGACGCGTTCTATCACTGGTTTCGGGATATTGCGAACGGGAAGATCACTTTAATTGAATTTAATTTCTACCGCATCGCGCTCAACGAACAATTACTGCTTGTCCCGATTCTGCTGTACTTTATATACAACGCGATCCATAAAAAACAAAAATATTTATTTGTTATTTTGTTGCTTTTCTTGCTCTCTCTCAACCTGACCAGAATTTACCTGATCGCGCTCGTAATTGGAATGCTGATAGTATTTACCAGAAAAAACTGGAAGCGCTGGTTGCTAATATCGGTCGGCTCGCTGTCGGTATTTTTTATTATTTTCTCCGGACTTTTCCTGATTTCGAGCGGAGGAAAAAGTTTCGGCCTGGAAGTCTTCGGCCTCCGAATCCAAAGCATCGTGACTCCAAACCTTGAAAAAAGTTCGCTCAGCCGCCTGCTCCTATTACCAAAAATATTTAACCAGATTGTCGAACATCCGTTTTTTGGCAGGGGCCTGGGATCCACTGTTTCGGTTTTCAGCCCGGTCGAAAATAAAATCATCACCACCGCTAGCTACGACTGGGGCTACCTGGAAATTTTGGCTGAGCTAGGTGTCGTTGGCTTAGGTATTTGGATACTTTTTTTATTTAATATTGGTTTGAAATTAAAATATCTGCTTCGCTGGCAGACTGCCGCGTTTGTCGCGCTTTTGATCATCAACCTAACCTCACCGGCGATATTTCACGTCTTTGGCATTACCCTGCTCGCGCTACTGCTCGCTATCGGATCGAATGCTTATCCAGAACCGCCTGCCGGGCCGCCTCATACTCCCGAACAGCTTTAGTCTTCCACGGTAGCCGATAAAAAAAACTCGGCAACCAATTGCTTATCCCCTTTCGGCCGCGGACGATCTTTCTGAACAAAACTTCAGGAACAAAAATGCCGATTTGTTTTTTTTCAAGCATTGTAAGCCACAAATCCCAATCTTGAAAACGTTTGATGCTTTTATCAAACGGGACAACGGCGGCTTTCCTAATCAGCGAGGTTGTATCGATATAATTATTTTGTTTCAAACTAACGGCATCAAACGACCGGCCTTTCATTTTTTTCCAGCCAAACCGGTACTGCGAATACGCGTAACCGGCTGCCAAATTTAACTCTAAAGCCGCGAGCATTTTCTCCAGCATTTGCTCCGTCCCGATCGTATCGGCATCCCAAAAAATTACGTAATCACCATTAGCTTCCGACAGACCGCGATTGCGCGCCGTGGCTGCCCCTTGATTTTCTTGTCGAATAATTTTGATGGACAAATTTTGTATCCAATCATTTTTCTGAATTTTATCAGCCGTTTCCTTGAAATTATCAGTACTGCCATCATCAACGATAACAACTTCGATCGGCCGATAGGTTTGTTTATAAAGAGAAAACAACGACCGCTCAAGAGAATGAGCGTGGTTGTAAACCGGAATAATAACACTAATCAACGATCCCATCGGAATTTTATTAAATATCAAGTTTGGAAATCTGTGTCTCCCAGCGAAATTCCTTCTGCACCCGCTCCCTGCCATTACGGCCAAGTTCGGCGGCAAATTTTTCGTTACTAAGCAATGACGCGATTGAATTAACCACCGCCTTACTCTGATAGACATCGACCACAATTCCGGTCCGCATATTTTCCACCGCCTCCTCTACCCCGCCGACCCGTCCGGCAATAATTGGAACGCCGCTGGCTGATGCTTCAAGAAAAACGCTTCCCCAGCTCTCCTCGGCTTCCTCATCCTGATGGCTAAGAAGCACAAACAGATCGGCGAGCTGATAATATTGCGGGAGTTCATCGTTCGGCAAGGCGCCAAGAAAACGCACGACATTTTGCAAATAATTCCTCTGCACCAGATCAACAATAGTTTGTTTCTTCGGACCGTCTCCGATGAAAAGCCAGACGATATTTGGAATCTCGTGGCAAACCTCGCTGAGAAGCCTGATGATGTGCGGGTAACCCTTGCCATCTACCATGCGGCTGACAGTCAACACGACTTTCTTGCCCTGCAAGGCCAATTTATTTTTTAACGCGATAAGCCGTTCAACGGGAATTTTTTCCAGAAAATGGTCGCTCGGACACGGATAAAAAACCGTCAGCGAACCGGGAATTTCGATCTTTTGCTTAACTTTATTTTCCAAAAAACGACTATTAACCACCGTTCTTCGCGCGTGACGAATGACAAATGAAAATAGCGTTTTTTTCCAGTTATTTTTTGTGCCAACCGCGACATCCGAACCGTGCAAAAAAATTACATACGGTATTTTTTTTATTTTCAGCATCATCCACGCCAGATAGCCGCACGGCAACACTTGATGAATATGAATTTCTGAAATCTTCTCCGTCTTCATGATACTTAAAATTTGAAAAAATATCCTGAGCCAATGCGGCCAAAAAGGAAAATACGGATTAAAGCGATATGTTTTCCACGAATTTTTCTCGTCAAATTCTTTAGCTCCCGGCATTTCCGGAGCATAAAGCACATATTCATCCGATTTGGTGTGAAGAAGAAAGTTGTGAATATATGAAGAAATCCCGCCAACTTGGGGAGGATACTCGAGCGTCACTATAAGTTTCTTCATACTATTTTTCTTAGACTAATTCTTTGCAGATAATTTTTTAAAAGCGCGCGATCGACCGCGCCGGTTAGCAACAACAACGCCCCATACACCACTACGCCAATCGGAATTGTAAAAATAATACTAAAATTTAGCGTAAGGAAATATACCAAAACTGCCATAATAACAGCCAAACATAAAATGCGCGCGCCGTTACGCAAAAGTTTTTCACTCGGCAACGCAATAACTCGACGTACAAACACGAGGCCGAGCAGCCACAAAACGATGTTACTAAAAAGCGCGACATACGCCGCGCCGATAATCCCAAATTTTGGAATTAAAATTAAATTTAGGATTATATTTACAACCAAAACAGTCGCGATAAGCCCAGTCTGAATTTTCTGATGGTTAGTAGCATTTAAAAGCGCGCCAGAAATAATGCTTAAGTAGCTGAAAAATAAACTAACCAACAATATTCTGAAAACCGGCACCGACGGCAGATACTGAATTCCATAAAGACGAACAATTACCGGCCGAGCGATCGCGATGAGGCCGAGCGAAAGCGGAAAAATAATTATAAATAAATATTTCCAGGCCCGAACAAACAATTCGCCTATTTTACTCGGATCAGTGATAGTGAGACTGCTCATCGCCGGGTAAACGCTGGCGGAAAGCGCCATCGGAATAAATTGAAACGCAAAAGTCATCTTGTATGGGACGCTCCACCAGCCAAGATCCTGAGGTGTCAGTAGTTTGGACATAATGAGCGTATCGCTGTACGAATATAATCTTCCCAAAATTCCGGCCAGGGCAAAAGGCACCGCCAATAATATAAACTGCCTAAAAATTTTCGAATCTATCCTCGGCGAAATTTTGAAATGATAAACTCGCCTGACAAAAAAAGCGCCATAAAAAACGAGCACGGCGCTCGGAATAGTATACGCGGCGATCAGCCAAATCAAAGATCCATGCAATAGCAAGGCGGTCGTGCCGATGGCCAATGTCAGGATTTGAGAAATAACGATCGCGACCGATTCGTAAATCAAATTTTTCTGCGCGCGAAAAATGCTGAAAAAACTCGACTGCAGGTTGTCAAAAAACATCGTCACACCGGAGAGCAATATCAGATTGCGAAGCTCGAGAGGATATTTTAATATGACGGTAAAAAAAACTACCAAAAAATATGTGGCGATACCAAACAAAATTTTGGAGGCCAGGACTGTGTTCATATAATCCCCCGCGCGGTCGGTAAACTTCGCGGCCTCGCGCGTCAAGATCGGCCCCAGACCAAAATCGGCGACGACTGTAAAAATCGTCGTAAAAGTGATGGCAAAAAAATAACTCCCCGTATTTCCGACGCCGATGATCCTCGCTACGATCGTAAAATAAACGAAAGAAACAATCTTTTGCAGGATTGAGGCAAGCGTCAGAAATGAAGTATTTTGCGCGACTGAATAAGACATAGGATTAATTTTACCTCGCTTAACACGAAAAGACAAGGCAGAAAAAACAGGCGTCACTCCTGCTTCCAAAATTATAGAAGCAAAAGTGATGAACGCCTGTTTTTAGCGCGAGCACCACCTAGAGCCCACGGGGGCGAGATCTTTGGATTATCAGCTTGGATTTTCGAATGAGGTAGCGGCGGCATTGCGGGCAAAATTTCTCAATAATGGCCCGATCGAGGACGGCTCCAAACAAACCCCTCCGAATCTTTGGAAATGATGTCCCGCCCTGCATGATGCATTCGTTGGCACAATGTCTGCCATATTTTCTGCCGGTCACGCTAGCCTTACGAGCGTCTGAAATCAACCCGTACATATGCCCTAGCTCGTGAAGAACCAACATCTTAAAATATTTCTCGGAGTAGGTTCGACTCCTGGTGCGAGCAACAGATACGATCACGCCGTGTGTGCCGTGAGCCAAACCATCAATCAATAGTGGATCATCCGAGGAAAAACGAAGATCACGATTGAGGATGATGATGTACTGCGGCCGCTTGTCGATATGTTCAAATCGACTGTCTAGGTCTTCGGCGACCAGATCATGGAGTCGATCACCGTCAATCCTTTTCTTGCGACGTTTACCAATACGAGCCTCTGACAAGTAGGAACGAATATCTCGCCCCGCTTCATCAGTTAGGTCCGACTCAACAACCACTACCCGACCCAAGAGACCGCAAAGTTTCAGAAAAACCTTAACGGCGCTCTTTACATACTTCATCTGCTTATCCTTAACTGCCTTTTCTCTGACCACGTAAATAGGCCGCAACATGACCTGCCTCACTTTTCAAAGGGCTGTGTGTTAACGATTGGATCTTATTTTCCAGCCTTCAACTGCGAGATGAACAAAACATCGCAGGCAGAAACTTTTGCAGAGCGCTCGATCAAGCTCGATACCGACGAGACCAAAAGAAGGTTCGGCGGTCTCCCGCATGATGCACTTGTTGGCACAATGTTTTCCGTGTTCTCCGACGAACACGTCCGCCGTGCGAGTCTCCGGAATCAAACCAAACATGTGTCCTAACTCATGAATGGTTGTATTCTTGATGCGTTCCTCCGTGTCGTCTGCGAGTCGAGTCTTAGAAAAATAATCCCGGACCGTAATGATCGCGTTGTATGCCTTAGTGCGCAGACCATAGATCTGGAATTGATCAGTCCTGGAATAGCGAAGATCGCGATCGACGACAATGACGTAATACGGTCGTAGATTTGTGGGACACGACAAATTCCGCTTATCACAATACTGAGAAAACAAATCAGCCAGAAGGTCGGAATCAACCATTAAGTTCGGCGGACTACCGAACGATGCTTCTGCCAGACTGTGTTCCAGCTCCATTCTAGCACCAACGATTACGTCGTCGATACACACAACAGGCACTAGATCAAAGACGCCCAAGAGCTGCAGGAATGCACTGAGAGCGTCCATTACGTACGAGATCTGCTTGTAACTGATTGCTGCTTCACTAACCACACAAATTGGCCTAATCACGTCCTACCTCGCTTGTTGTTAAAGAAACGCCTTATTGACCTTAACACGATTATCTGAAGCTGGTCAAACAAAAAAACCCTGTACCACGTCGGGTACAGGGTTGAAGTACATTTTTAGCGTTTTGACCACTGCGGTGCGCGACGAGCTTTCTTCAAGCCAAACTTCTTGCGTTCCTTGACGCGAGCGTCACGGCTAAGAAGACCAAGGCTCTTCAAGGTCTTTTTGAAATCTTCGTTCCAGACCACAAGAGCGCGGGCAATTCCATGCTGAACCGCCACTGACTGGCCTTTCATTCCGCCGCCAACCACCTTGATCGAAAAATCAAGATCCTTTTCCTTACCCAACGCTTTCAATGGCGCGAGAATAGTCGTTTGCATCGTGAAGTGGGAAAAATACTGTTCCATCGGCTTGCCATTCACGACAATCCTGCCGGTTCCTTTGTCGACGCGAACACGGGCAACCGCTGATTTGCGGCGGCCGACGGCGCGATTTTGTTTTTCTTTAACGTTAAGTTTAGTCATAACTAGAAATTATTTAAAATGAAGCCTCGTCATTCGTCCGGCGCGCAATTTATTCTTTGGCAACATTTTCATTACCGCGAGACTAAGAATCTCACGCATATCCTTCATCATCATTTTTGCCGGGATTTCCTTCAAACCGCCCGGATGCATACTGTGGTGGCGATAAATTTTTTGTTCAATTTTCTTGCCGGTAAAAACCATTTTATCAACATTGGACACTTCTACCTTGTCGCCTTTGTCGATATGAAGTTCATAAGTAGGCTTATGCTTACCCATAAGAAGAGTGGCAATTTGAGTGGCAAGCCTTCCGGGAGCCTGGCCGGTCGCGTCGATTTCTTGTTTATGGTGTTTTGTACGTGTCATATTAAACTAATTCAATAAGTACTTCCTCGGATCCGTCCCCTACTCGATTCTTCAGAACTGTCGTCCTGGTGTAGCCGCCCTTGCGTTCCAAATAGCGCGGACCAAGCTTTTCAAGTAATTTATTCACGGCATTTTTGGTGTGGAGACGCTTAAGCAACCAACGGCGGGAATTAAGATCGTCTGTCTTCGCTCTGGTAATCATCCTCTCAACTAATGAACGCGCCGCCTTGGCTTTCGCCTTGGTGGTCTTCATTTTTTCGTACAAAATTAAACTCTCAGCCAATCCGGTCAGGAGCGCGCGGCGTGGTCCGGTCTTGCGGTCAAGTGTAACTTTTCTTTTTTGATGTCGCATATTTTATTTGTTAAAATCCGCCTCTCCGGCGGATGCGCCGATGAGGCGCATTATTCGTCTCCCTTTTTCTTTTTGGTTTTGCGTTTTGGTTTTTCAGCCTTTACTTCCTCTTCAGTTTCAACTTTTTTTGAAACAACAACTTCCTCGGCTACAGATACAGCTTCCTCACTCTTTGATGCTGCACCCTCAGCTGAACCGTTTGCCACAATCGTAAAGTGGTCCATCAAAATTTGGGTGGCCTGCGCGAGCGCTTCGCGTGGAGAAATAGTTCCGTTCGTTTCAATCAACATGTTCAATTTCTCATAGTTCGTGATGTCGCCGACGCGGGTATATTCCACATGATAACCTACATCGCGTACCGGGGTGTAAACCGAATCAGTAAGAATGGTGCCGAGATCCTGGTGCTGGCGATCCTTCTCTTCGACCGGGCGATAACCACGGCCGCGGCCGACGGCAATTTCCATGTCCAAGGTACGGCCTTTGGTAAGATTGCAAATCACTAAATCTTTATTGATAATTTCGACATTGCTGTTTGGCTCAATGTCTCCAGCGGTAACCGGACCCGGGCCTTTTTTTGAAATATTCAAAACAACCATTTCATCGGTAAAAATTTTAACCGCGAGCTGTTTTAGGTTAAGCATAATCTCAACAACGTCTTCTTTGACGCCTTCGATCGTGCTGAACTCATGCTGTACTCCTTTGACTTTGAAATATTCAACGGCGGAACCAGGCAAAGAGGAAAGCAAAACGCGGCGCAGAGCATTACCAAGAGTGGTGCCATAGCCGTGGTAACACGGGGTAATGACTACCGTCGCGGTATGCGGCTGAGCGCCGGCCTCGAATTCCACCTTGGAGGGTAATAGATAGTTCTCCATAATATATAAAATACGTTAAAATTAACGTGAGTAAAACCCAATGATGGACTTCGCGTCAAAGTTGGGATTTTCAACCGTCGGATTATTTAAAACTTTTGCTGATAATTTTTTGGAGTCAACAGCCAACCATGATGGCATTTCCTTCGTGTTGATCGTTTCAGCGATATTTTCAAATAATTTGCTCTTCTTGCTGGTCGCGTGCAATTCAACCGCTTCTCCGACGCGAACCCGATAAGACGGAATATCAAGCGACTTGCCGTTCACGAGCACATGACCGTGAGTCACAAGCTGGCGGGCGGCGGCGCGAGATGGCGCGAGGCCACTGCGGTAGACCACATTATCAAGACGAGATTCCAAATAACTTAAGAGGAACTTGCTGGTGTCGCCTGATTTCTTCGATGCTTCAGCAACGTAGTTAGAAAATTGGCGCTCTAGTATTCCGTAAATTCGTTTTACTTTTTGTTTTTCACGAAGCTGTTTGCCGAAACCTGACATCTTAACGCGTTTCTGATTTGGTCCGTGTTGACCAGGCGGATAACTGCGTTTCGTAATCGGGCACTTGGCAGAGTCGCAAAGCTTCTCGCCGTACTTGCGGCATAATTTGTGTTTTGGTCTTATATCTCGAGCCATAGTATTAGAAATCCATTAAATTATTAGACGCGGCGGCGCTTTGGCGGACGGCAACCGTTGTGCGGGATCGGAGTCATGTCGGTAATCTGCAAAACATTGAGACCATTGGTGTGGAGGGCGCGGATCGCGCTTTCGCGGCCGCCACCGATGCCTTTGATAAATACGTTAACTTCTTTCACGCCATAATCTGCAACTTTCTCCATCAAATCCTTTACTACCACGCTCGCGGCATATGGAGTCGCCTTCTTTGGCCCCTTGAAACCGGTGCTTCCTGAGGATGACCAACCAAGAACGGCGCCGTTTGGATCAGTAATGGTAAGGATGGTATTGTTGTAGGTGGCCTGAATATAGGCGTTACCCTTTGGCACCTGGCGAACAACTCTTTTCTTTTTTGGCTTCACATCAACCGACGGCTTCATTCCGGTAGCCGAGGCGGAGACCTTAGCGGTCGTTGGAACGGTAGTTTTAATTGGTTGCTCAGTCATATTATAAAATTATGTTTTCAGTCCAGATGGCTTCTTGCCGCTAACAGCCGTCTTTCGTACATTGCCGCGAACAGTGCGTGAGTTTGTCTTGGTGCGCTGTCCACGAACCGGCAAGTGCTTCATGTGGCGAATGCCGCGGAAGCATTTGATGTCTTTCATGGCTTTGACGTTGGACTGAATCTCGCGTCTGAGGTCGCCTTCAATCTTGTAAGTCTTCTCGACGATCGCGCGGATGGTATCCTGCTGTTCGTTGGTCAAATTCTTAGTGCGAATATTGCCGTCAATTTTCGCGGACTCCAAAACCTTTCTGGCAAGGGTCGGTCCGATGCCAAAAACGTATCGAAGTGAAATTTCGATTTTTTTCTCATTTGGAATGTTGATACCCGAGATACGCATACTCTTTTTTTGAAAATTGAAAAATTAAAAATTGAAAATTCTCTCATTAGCCCTGGCGCTGTTTATGTTTCTTGCTTTCACAAATCACGCGCAAAGCTCCATTGCGGCGTACAATTTTACATTTTTGACAGATTTTTTTGACTGAAGCGCGAACCTTCATATATAAATTGATTACACAGATAAGCCATAGGCTTCGCAGATTACGCAGATTAATTGACAGTATCTGCGGCGCGAAAGCGCATCTGCGTTATTCAATAAAAAATATATCAACCACTGCCGCGATATCGTCGCTCAATCTTTCATCGAGCTCCACCGCACCGGCTGATACAAATTCTATTTATGGATGATTTTTTAATACCGTAAAGTAATTCTACCTTTGGTCAGATCGTATGGAGTCATCTCTACTTTTACTCTGTCTCCAATCGATAACCGAATTTTGTTCAAACGCATCTTACCTGACAAATGAGCGATGATGCTCTGACCGCTTTCCAGGGTTACCCGGAAGGTGGCGGCCGGCAACAGGTCTTCGACCTGGCCATCAAGTTCGATGATGTCGTTTTTAGCCATTTAGAATTTTACTTAACTGGGCGATAGTATAGCCCAAGATGAATTAATAGTCAAGTACCCCATATTAGGACACCTGAATAAATTTAAATTTTGCCTTAAAATCTAGCTTCTAAATCCTAAATCCCAATTTCCAAATCCCAAACAAATTACAAATCACAAACGTGATTGGAAATTGGAATTTGTGATTTGGGATTTTTCAATCCGGTACACCCAATACTTATAAAGAAGGAAGTTCCAGGCCACCGACAGAGCGATATTCAGCGTACGCGCGTATAGATAGTAAACACCAAAACGGTCATGAAGTAAATAGATCCAAACTACTGAAAATAAGTAGTTAAATACTGCTAAAATAAGGAACTTGATCATCTGCCGATGAGTTACCCCCACGGCTTTGAACGACCAATGCTTGTTTAGAAGGAAAACTCCGGTCACGATTACCGGCTGATTTATAACCACGGCAAGCGTTGGCGAAAAATGCAGATACTCTTTCAAGAAATACAAACTGCCGATATCAGCAAGAAACGCGCTTATACCAATAATAAAATATTTTGTAAATTCTTTACGCATTGACCAAAAATGAAGAATTACGCTCCTTAACATAGTTATTCTAGGATGGCTTTAATACGGCGAACACCGGCGCCAACCGCTTCTTCCTTGATAATTTTAAATTTACCGAGCAGGCCGGTATGCTCGACGTGGGGGCCGCCACAAACCTCGCGGCTAAACGTCGGAGATGTCGGATCTGCTACCGCAGGACGCTCAGCGTCCCCAACCGTGTAAACCTTAACTTTGTCCTGATACTTATTCTCGAAGAGCCCGATCGCGCCTTTTGCTTTCGCGTCCTTAAAACTCATTTCTTCGCAAATCACGCGGTAATCATTATCGATAGCGTCATTGACCAAATCCTGAACCTTTGCTAATTCCTCAGCCGTCATTTTCTGCGGATGACTAAAATCAAAACGCATGCGTTCCGTCGTGATGTTGCTCCCCTTCTGATTCGCGTGCGATCCAAGCACATTGTGAAGCGCGGCGTGCAATAGGTGCGTGGCAGTATGATATTTAGTGGACATCTCACTATGATCCGCCATACCTCCGGCAAATTTCTGTTCAGCGCCGGCGCGAGATGTCTCCTGATGCTGTTTAAACGCTTCCTCAAATCCGGCCACATCCACCGAGAGACTGTTCTCGAGCGCGAGTTCCTGCGTCATTTCAAGTGGAAATCCGTAAGTATCATAAAGTTTGAAGGCATGCCTCCCGGAAATTTCTTTGATAACAAATCCAGTCTTTTCGAACGAAGTTCGGAAACCGCCGATGAGGCGGTCAAATTCCTTGAGGCCCTGTTCAACAGTATTTCTAAATTTACTTTCCTCACCTTCAATCTCAGTCAACACAAAATCCTGATTCCTTTTTAACTCCGGATAAACCCCACCCCCTGCCCCTGCCCCTCCCCTATTAGGGGAGGGATTGAGGGAGGGGTCGGAAAATATTTTAATTACTTTCTTCGCGACCTCGCCCGCAAAATTTTCCTTGATGCCAAGTTGTCGGCCATAACGCACGGCGCGTCGGATTAATCGGCGAACCAAATATCCCTGATCGGTATTTGATGGACCAATCCCGCGATCGTCGCCAATGATCATCGTCGCGGTACGGATATGGTCAGCGATAATTCGCATCGAACGAGTTACATTTCCACCCTCTATATATTCATGTCCGGAAAGATCCTGAATCGTCTGTATAAGCGGCCAAAAAGTATCAATTTGAAAAACATCGGCAAAACCATTTAAAACCATCAGCGTGCGCTCAAGACCCATGCCGGTATCAACATTTTTTTGTTTTAACGGTTCATAAACATATTGGTCATTGGAATTTGGGATTTGTGATTTCACTTTATTGTACTGCATGAAGACGTCATTCCAAATCTCCAACCAATTATCCTCGTCATTGCCTGGATTACTACCAGCTGGCGGAAGTTCGGTCTTCCCTGCCCAATAAAACATCTCCGTGTCAGGCCCGCACGGACCGGTCTGACCAGCCGGCCCCCACCAATTATTTTTTCTTGGTAAATAGGCAATTCGTTCCTCTGGCAAGCCGAGCGACATCCAAATTTCAGCCGCTTCATCATCACGCGGAATGTTAATTTCTTTTTCCCCGGCAAAAACCGAGACTGCCAATTTGCGTTTATCTAAATTTAAATTTGCCGGCGAAGTCAAAAATTCCCAACTCCATTTGATCGCGTCTTCCTTGAAATAATCGCCCAGCGACCAGTTTCCCATCATTTCAAAAAAGGTGTCATGGCGATTGTCGCCGACTTCATCGATATCCTGAGTGCGAATGCATTTTTGGACACTAGCCAGGCGCTTGCCGCCCGGATGTTTTGCCCCTAGCAGATACGGCACGAGCGGATGCATGCCGGCGGTGGTAAATAATACCGTCGGATCGTTCTCCGGAATAACCGAAGCAGAAGGGATAATGGTATGTTCCTTTGATCTGAAAAATTCGAGATATTTTTTCCGAAGTTCCTCTGAAGTTAGCATAAATTATTTTCTAGCGCAGTGAGAGAAATGAATTTATTCATTTCTGAACCAGCGACGAAAATATGGGCGAAGCCCCTATTTTATCGCTCCGCCACCCAAACATTCACCTTTTTTGTAGAATACGGCGAACTGTCCTGGTGTCACGGCGCGTTGGGGAGTTGCAAATTTTACGACCAACCCACCCCTACCCCGCCCAAGCGGGGAATTGCTGACAGTACACTTCTGAAGCGGTTGCCGGTGACGCAATCGTACTTCACATTTTAATGGAAATTTCGGCGTTTGTCCAGAAATCCAATTTACGTTTTCCACTTCACATTCCTTTTTGTAAAGCAACGGATCATCCTCAAAACCAACAATCAACTCGTTGGTTTTTTGATTTTTGGCAACTATGAAATACGGACGAGTGTCGACGTGAGACCTCTCTTCTCGTTCTCTCCTCTGCGGAGGCGAGAAAGAATCGACCCTCGCCTCCGCAGAGGAGAGGGCAGGGAGAGGTCTGGCCACACCAATTCGTTCACCAATTGTATAAAAAGATAGCCCCTCGTGAGTGCCGATAATTGCGCCGTTAAATAAAATATCTCCCGGTTTTGGCGGAATACGCTTCTGAAGGAACTCCTTCATCGGAACTTCACCGATAAAACAAATTCCCATACTCTCTTCTTTGTCGGCAGTCGGCAAATTAAACTTCTCCGCCAGCTTCCTTACCTCCGGTTTGGTATAACTTCCGACTGGAAACATGCTATACGCTAATTGTTTTTGATTTAGCTGATGCAAAAAATATGTTTGATCTTTATTGGCGTCCTTGGCTTCTAATAATTTGATTGGAAATTGGAAATTGAAAATTGGAAATTCCCGCCCAAGGCGGGCATAGTGTCCGGTCGCCAAAAAATCAAACCCCAGTTCCTTCGCTTTATCGAGCCAGCTGCCAAATTTTATAAATGAATTGCACATCACATCCGGATTCGGCGTTCTCCCCTTTTCATATTCAGCGTACATATACGCGAGAACTTTTTCCGAATATTCTTTTTTGAAATCTAATTTCAAAACTGGAATCCCAAGTTTGGCGGCGACCCTGACCGCGTCTCGATAATCCGACAACCAACAATCACTCCCACTCCCTCTGTGTTCTCCCTCTCTGGCAGAGGGAGATATTGTCCCCCTCTTACCAAGAGGGGGCTCGGGGGGAGTTGCCGGAGTCTCATCATAATTTATCATAAACGCGCCGGTGACATCATACTTTCCCGACGCAACCAAAAGAGCGGCGGCGAC
>CAYHHR010000005.1:0-42959 GCA_964356495.1 uncultured Gammaproteobacteria bacterium
AACATCGTATTTTTTACAGAGAGCTCTCACCCCCCTTGCATTATCCATACTAACTCCCGGCAATTTAACCGAAAGATTCGCAAAAGCTTTAGCGAGATCTTCTCTTGAACCGATGATAATCCTCTTTTCTTTAATAGCATTAATAAGCTTCTCCCGCGATAAATTATCAACAATAACAACACCCTCAGGAAGTTCTTTTTTTTCTTTCATTTCCGCAGGATTATATCCGGCATGCTCACCCATATTGTAAAATTAAAAAAAATAAAACTACGGCTGATGGATCTGAGAAATCTCGCTAAGAAGCACATTTTCGACGTAAATACCGCGCGGATAAAATATCCTTTCTAATTCATTTTTCAGCTCCATCTCAACATTATCACGGTGCGAACCGATAATATTTGTATAATCAAACCGGCTGAAAACCATGCGAATACGGCTACGAATCGCGGGACGAACAATTTTCGCCACGAAGTCCTCGCCAACCGTCTGCCAAATAGACGGCACCTGGTGGATATCAAGCCTAAGCAGAATCGTCCCCTCGACTCCAACTCTCTTGCCATCCTGCGTCACCGCGGCAATAGGAATATCGCCGAGCGCGTTGGCATGCTCAGGATTGAACTGCCTGGAAATACTATATTCGAGCGTCTGAACATTGAATAATTTCGCTTTCTGCCAAAACGGAATTTTCAGATGCAAACCTGGAGTCAAAACTTTTTTCAAAACGCCGCGGCCTAAATCATAAACACAGGCAACGTAACCCGGTGGAACGTAAATAAACAGACCCTTGAGGACATCGTCGACAACGAACGAATAAACTAACTTGTCTAAATCGTTGGACTCGGCCATAAGTTTAATTAGTTATGAGTGACCACTGACTTTTTCGCCGGTTTCGCCTTCTTTTCAGGATGATGGACCAGATAATGGATAATTTTAATTATATCAGAAAACATCATGGTCGTCAAAATAAACAAGGATTTAACCATCGGAAGATACCATAGGGCGAAAAAGGTAAAAATCGGAAAAAAGATAATAAAGTACATCTCCGATTTATCCCAACGTTTATGTTTCTGCGAAGCCGTCAAGGTAGAGAGCAACAGATACAATGACGCGAGGCCGGCCCAGATGGAATTGTGACTGATGCCAACATCAAAACCGTAGAAATTAGTATCGATTTTACCCGGATAATCAATGACCGGATAAAGCGTCTTGATAACATGCTCGCCGGTGATACCCTGCAAAAATACCTGATAGAGCAAAACCAAAACCAAAAGTTGAATCGCGAGGTTGACCACCGATGCCCATGGCGAAATATGATATTTGCGCATCACGCGACGAGTGGCCTCCCGCTGAGCGATACGGTCGTTTTTGAAAGCCAGCATCGCCTTACTTGTTTCCGAAGCTGCCTTCTCCCGACGATCGGCCGCCAATACGGAAATAATCGACAGGGGAAGCAATAGAATTCGCAAAAAAATTGTCATCCAGACCACCGCCCAACCTAGATTGAACCCCGCAACATTGATGTAAAGCCAAATCAGCGCGTTGAATAACGGCTGAAATAAAATATAGTACCAAATTGAATCAAGCATATAGATTTGCAGACCTATTATACTACAAAAACACTCAAATTGCTAAAAGAGCAACTTGCGCAATTCTTCTTTCTTTTTCGGATCAAGACGGGCTCGCAATAATATTTCCATCAATTCCTTATTGCGCATCGATTCATCCTCGGAAAGCATTAAAAATTCCTCGAAATTAACCAACCGGGAGGTGATTTTTTCACCGGCATCGAGATGCGGTACCTGAATTTTATGCCCCTGGCGCGCGACAAACAGGTAGACTGTCCAATCAATTTTGTGGTAGGGACGAAATTCATTTAGAAGCGTCCAATCAGATGATTCATAGCCGGTTTCCTCTAGTAATTCCCGTTTAGCGGCAGAAAGCGGATCTTCCCCATCATCAACGCAACCGCCCGGCATTGTAAGAAACGGCACTTCACGATCCGGCTGAAGCTCCCGCTGGATTAAAATTTTATCACCGACCGTAGTGATGACAATGACGCTATTTGTCCGACGAAGACGCTCAAAAATTTCAATACTGCCGTCGAACATTTTTTGTTCCCACTGCCAAACCTCAAAAATTTTCCCCTTGAAGACCGATTTGGCGTTTGGCGGCATTTTGCTTCTTGCTATTGTCATATTTTTTAGCGGAAAAATTCAAAATGGTTCACGGTCGCGATATACAGCAAAGCCAGTGTAAAAAATATCGCGAGCCCCGCAAAAATTGCTTTATGCGGACCGATCTTCGATGAAAGATATATGACCGCGAGCATATATGGAACCCATGATACCAGCGTGCCAATAAGAACAAATTTAGCGTGCTGGCTGACAGCCGCGCCGCCTTGAGTTTGGCCTATAAAGAAATAAGCGATCAGGGTAAAAACCGGGATAAGGGTAGCGAGACCGGAAAGCGTCCTATGCCCGCCTTCTTCAAGGGCCACAATGATCGTGGTAAATAATCCGCCGGTGATAAAATAGACAACGAAGTTAGAAACATTCATAAGTTAATTTTTGTGGCGTGTGATTGACGGTATTAGAACTGAAAAAATTTATAAATTTTTATAAATATCGTGTTTGCCAATGGAGATAAATAAAATTTCGCCGTCAGTTTGCCGTTCAAAAATTATACGATAACCGCCAGTTATCGAAATTGACCACAGCCCCATTAGTTTGCCTTGCAGAGGATGGAGGCGAAGCGACGGATGTAGAGGGTTATCTCGAAATATTTTTTCTTTTCTTATCGCTACGACGATTATCTCTTTCGGCAAACGCCGTAATTCGCGAACAAATTTTGAAGAATAAACAATCGAACTGATTATCATACCAAATCAGCCAGTGACTTGGCTTTAATTGAACGGCCCGCATGATATTCCTTGTGCGCGTCGCGAACGCTTTTTAGCAATTCGGTTTCCGATATCAAATCGATGTCAGCTTGAAATAAAAATTTAACATACGAACCTAAAGAATTGTAGCCTCGTTTTTTGGCAACTCTCTTTAACCGCACCGCCTCAGCGGCGGGCATAGACAAACTTAACACTTGACGCATATTACTAAAGTAAATATTAAGAAGATAGAATTATTGTAATACGGATGTATTACAGTGTCAAGAGCGGAGAGTGAGGGATTCGAACCCTCGATACCTTGCGGTAAACGTGCTTTCCAAGCACGCGCCATAGACCAACTAGGCGAACTCTCCAAACTATAAAATCCCAAACACCAATGTCCAATGCCCAATTTGGGATTTTGAAATTGGGATTTGGAAATTTGTTTAGTCAACTACTTTACGCGACTTAAATCTACCAATAAGCAGTGATAAAGTCAATGCTATAATAATGACACCCATCCCCCACTGCGCCGGAGTCAGATAACCATAGCGGGCGTCGCTCATCGGCAAATCAGTCGCGCGCAAAAAATCCAGCATAAACCGCGCGGTGGCGTACGAAAGCGACGAATATAGCGCCACCAACCCCCAACGTTTTTTTATCAATTTTGGAAAAAGCCAAACAAAAATTGCGAATAAAGCAAAACAAACCAATGATTCAAGCAAACCCAGATTATACCGAGTTCCGAATGGAAATTGTTCCGCGAGAAAAAAATTGGTAAGGCGGCCGGGATGCATATCGGTGATAAAACACCCCAACCGACCAATGCCAAATCCCAGCAAGAGGCTTACCGCCATGATGTCAAAATAAGGCATGAACTCCTTGGCTTTGAAGTGGCGGAATTTTATAAATAAATATAAAGCCAGCAGAGCGCCAAAAAATCCGCCCGTTGATGACAAACCGCCGTGCCAAAATTTCAAGATTTCGCTTGGATACTGCAGGTAGTAATCCAAATTATAAAATACAACGTGAAAAACCCGCGCGAAAAAGAATGCTGAAATCAACATCCAAATCTCCGCGTCCAGCAGTACCTCCTCTGAAAGCAAGTATTTCTTTGCGAGGCGCATCATGAAAAGCGTCGCGGCAACAATTCCGGCAGCGACAAACGCGCCCCACATTTGAATCGCGATCGGGCCAATCTGGAAATAATTGATTTGAAAAAATGGAATCATATAATATTACTTTTTCAGCTGCAACGCCACCTCTTCCGGTTTATCGACAATTTTAAGGAGCAGCTCATCAGGGGCGGAGATGGTTTTGAAATTTACATTTAGATTATGAATTATTTCAACAAGTTGTTTCCAATACTCCTTGCCATACAGCATAATCGGGATTAATTCCATTTTTTTGGTCTCCTGCAAGGTAAGAAGTTCAAACAGCTGATGCAGAGTGCCGAATCCGCCTGGAAAAAATACAAAAGCTTCAGACGGAGCGGTGATGATAAGTTTGCGGATAAAAGGAAAGAAAAATTCTTTTGAATGGGTGACAAAATTATTGATGCGTTCACGCCCGTGGAACTTCATCGTAATTCCAACGCTACGCGCGCCTACCTCGAACGCGCCTTTGTTGGCTGCTTCCATGATGCCGGGGCCGCCGCCAGTGATGATCGTGTGTTTATTTTGGCCGAGCAATTTGCCGACCTCATACGCGGAATTGTAATATTTTGAACCTGGCAGACAGCTCTTGGTACCGAGGATAGTCACATCGTGTTCAAGCGTGGTCAAAAACTCAAAACCCTCAACCAGCTCCGCCATGATCCGAAAAATACGCCAGTCAGTGGTGCCTTCCTGGCAGAGTGGATTGCCAGGATCGTTATCGCAGACGTTGGCCTGATCAGGGACGTCCTTGATAAATTTAAACGCTTCCTCGGCGGTCTCGACGATATGCCAATTGTCCATTTCACTATCAGAAATCGAATGAACCTCATCCATCGCGCAAGTGCGCAAAAAATTTACAATCGGCTCCCAGTATTCCCGACCGACGAGAACAATCGGCGATTTATTCATGAAGCCGATTTCCATATAATCCACCACCTCAAAAAATTCATCCAGCGTCCCATAACCACCGGGGAAAAAAACAAAGGCGTTGCCGGGAGAAGTAAGCATCACCTTGCGCGTAAAGAAATAATAAAAGGCGACCGACTTTTGGACGTAAGGATTGATCCGCTGTTCCGTTGGCAGCTGGATGTTAAGCCCTACTGATTCCCCACCCACCTCAAACGCGCCTTTGTTGGCGGCTTCCATGATGCCGGGACCGCCACCGGTCACGGTCGTGAAGCCGTTTTTACCAAGCAGGCGCCCAAGATCTTCAGCGATTTTATAGTATTTATTGTTGGACGGAATTCGCGCTGATCCGAACACGATTACTTCTTTTTTTAGTCCTCCTAAAAATTGGTATCCTTCCACCATCTCCGTAATGACACGAAATATTCTCCAGCTATCCCGATAGTTTACAACGGCGCCGGCGGTTGCGAAATGCCTCGGCACTGAAAGCGGGCCTCCAACCGTCGCGTCCGTCGATTGCAGTTTAGCGTTTGATTTGGACATATAAATTTCGATATTTAGAAAGCGATGAATTGACCAATTTTTAAAACTTTTCCCTCGGCGAGACGCGGCCCGATAACCTGCACCCCAATCGGCAAATTACTTTTATCTCTGCCGGCCGGAACTGACAACGCCGGCATCCCGGCCAGAGCGGCCGGACCGACCATCACGTCGGCGAGGTACATCGACAATGGGTCATTGACCTTCTCACCGATCCCGAAGGCGGTGAAAGGCGAGGTTGGAGTGATTAGCACATCCACCTTTTTGAAAACCTCATCAAAATCACGGCGAATCAGCGTCCTAACCTGCTGGGCCTTTTTATAATACGCGTCATAATAACCGGCCGAAAGCGCGTAGGTACCGATCAGAATGCGCCGCTTAACTTCCTCCGGAAAACCCTGTTCGCGGGATTCGGCGTAGAGGTCGTCCAGGGCGCTCCCACCCCCTCTAACTCCCCCTCGGGCAGGGGGAGGAGCGATACGAACGCCGTACCTGATCCCATCAAGCCGCCCTAAATTCGAACTGTCCTCGCACGACACGATAATATAATAGGCGGCAATGGAATATTTGGTATGTGGCAGACTGACCTCGGTGATTTCACAGCCAAGTTTTTTTAATTTTTCTACAACTTCTAAAGTTCGCGCTTTGACTTCACTCTGAATGCCGGGCGCGTCAAAATATTCCTTTGGCAAACCGATTTTCATTTTTCGGATTTCGGATTTCGGATTTCGCATCTCATCAATATAATCCGGAACCGATTCCGGAACAGTAGTCGCGTCCATTTTGTCCTGCCCCGCGATAATCCGCATAACCAAAGCCGCGTCCTCGACAGTTTTGGTAATCGGCCCGACCGTATCAAGCGAAGACGCCATTGGCATTATCCCATGGCGCGAATTTCGTCCGTAGCTTGGTCGAAGCCCTACCACGCCGCAGAAACTGGCCGGCTGGCGAATCGACCCGCCCGTATCCTCAGCGATCGAGTAGATGCACATATCGTCCGCCACGGCAGCTGCCGACCCGCCGGACGAACCCCCCGCCACCTTAGCGAGGTCGCGCGGATTACGAACCGGACCATACATGCTGTTCTCGTTGCTGGCGCCATGCCCGAAAGCGTCACAATTATTTTTCCCGACCAGCACTCCCCCGGCAGAGCGAATTTTACGAACGACAGTCGCTTCGTACGGCGGAATATAATTATCTAAGATCTTTGCCGAGCCAGTTGAACGAACTCCTTCAGTGCTAATCGCGTCTTTTACGGAAAATGGAATACCGGTCAGCACTCCTGCTTTGCCGGACGCGATCAGCGCGTCGGCCGCCTTGGCTTCTCGCAAAGCATCTTCTTCGGTAACAGTGATAAACGCGTTGATTTCAGGGTTGCGTTTTTTTATGCGATCAAGACACGCTTTCGTGAGCTCAACTGAAGTAAATTTTTCATTTTTCAGTCCCTCCGCGGCGGATTTAATTGTCAGCTCGTTTAGATTCATATTATTCTTCAAAAACTTCCGGTACCACCAACTCCCCATTCTCGACCTCCGGCATCGCCGCTAATATTTTAGCCTGCCGTCCGGAATCTTGCGCCACATCTTCGCGATATACGTCCTCGAGTCCGGTCACCTGAAAGGTCGGTTCGACTCCGGTCGTATCAACCTCATTTAAAATTTTCATGTAATCCAAAACCGCGGAAATGGTTACCGCGTAGCGTTTTTCTTCTTCGCTATTTAATTTTAGCCTGGCAAGCGAGGCGATTTTCCTGATTTCATCGATAGATAGCGGCATAGTTTTCTTAATTATTCCCTAAAAAGTATACTCTAGAATTGCTAATTTTTCAAATCAATCAATTTCTCTTCCCCCTTTTAGGGGACAGTCTCTCAATTCCCTCCCCCTATTAGGGGGAGGACGGAGGTGGGGGTATCTCCACGAACTCCGAATTACAAGACAATACCCCTCTCCTGCCCCTCCCCTAATAGGGGAGGGCTATAACGAAGGGAGAAGCCATTGATTCCTAATTCATTGTTAGGTAATATATAACTATGCAAATAATCACCCACTCGGAACAAGAAACCAAGGACCTTGCCAAAAAAATCGCCGCCAAATTATCCGGCGGTATGATTTTGTGTCTTTATGGGGAACTTGGCGCCGGCAAAACAACGTTCGTGAAAGGTTTGGCGAAGGGGCTCGGCATTAAGGACAATATCACCAGCCCGACCTTTGCTTTGATGAACTTCTATAAAATCCGAAATCCGAAATCCGAAATCCGAAATCTGGTTCACATCGACACCTACAGATTAAAAAATGAAGAGGAACTGATCCAAATTGGCGCCGAGGACTATGTTGGCGCGCCGGATAGCATCACGGTGATCGAATGGCCGGAAAAAATCATTAATCTTCTCAAAAACAAAAAAGTGGTCAGGGTTTACCTTGACCACGCTTCCGATAGTGAGAGGAAAATTAAGGTTGAGAGCTAGAAAGCGAATTCAAAATTTATTTCTTTTTAAGATTCCTTCCGACCTTATCGACGATTTCCTGCAGCGACCAATCCGCTTTCACCAAATAATCAAACGCGCCGCTTTCCAGGGCGTCCGACACTTTCTCGACGCTATTAAGATTGGTGAGAAGAATTACAGAGGCCTTCTTACCCCAGGCATCCTTGCGCAGACGCTGAAGCATCGTCATGCCATCCATGACCGGCATAATAATGTCCAGCAGGATCATATCCGGCTGCTCGAGCAAGGCTGTTTTAAGGCCTACCGCTCCATCCTTCGCAGTCACTACTTTATACCCTTCCTTGGTGAATTTCTCAACTAACACATTGAGCAACGCCACGTCGTCCTCTACGATTAAGATTTTTTTCTTTCCCATAAGATCATCTATGTGATTTAAAATTAAACTCGACTAATAGATTTTTTTGCCTTTCATGCCTGAGAGAGGAATGCTGATATAAAAGGTTGAACCGACGTTTTCCTCCGACTCGAACCAAACTTGTCCTCCGATCGAACCAAGTATGGTTTTTACCAAATAAAGCCCAAGACCGGTCCCCTCGGTGTCTTTTATACGGACATTATCAGCCCGGAAAAACTTCTTAAAGACTTCTTTTTTCTGTTTTTCAGGTATACCAAGGCCGTTATCGGCGACACTTATCCGCACGTCCTTTTCCAATAATTTTACTTCCACCTTCACAACCCCGCGCTCTCGCGAATACTTTATGGCATTTGAAATGATATTTAGAAAAATGAAACTCGTCAATTTTATATCTAGTAACAGCTTCGGGATTTCCTTGTCGCATGTATACGATAGATCAATCTTACTCTTAATCAAGCTTGGTTTCAACTCCTTGATTACACTATCTAAAATTCCACATAAGTCAGCCATTTCCGAGTTTATTTCAAAGGTTCCAAGTTCCATCCTTGATACGTCAAGCAAACTATTCACCAATTCAACCATTCGACGGGTCCCGCTGGAAACTTCCCTCAAGTACTCATCTTGTTTTTTTGTCAGCTTGCCGACATCGCCGTTAAGCAAAAGCTCCGTGTACCAGCTGATAGCGGTAAGAGGTGTCCTTAGTTGATGCGATGCCAGGGAAACAAACTCCGTCTTCGACCGATCGAGCGCGACGTCTTTGGTTATATCTCTCTCAATAGCCACAAAAAAAATCGGATCGCCCTGCTCGTCAAAAATTGGAGAAATAGTAATGTCGATCGCTACATCATACATTTCTCCATTTTTTCTTTTATTTTTAATCATCCCCCTAAACATCTTTTTATCAAATTTAATGGTTTTCCACATTTTTTCGTAAAATTCTTTTTCCATATGGTGACCCCATAATTGACCGGCCTTTTTCCCAACCACTTCGCTGACCTTATAGCCGGTAACCAATTCCACCGCATTGTTGGCATACACTACTGTTCCCTCCTTGTCAGTGATAAAAATGTTATCCGAGGAGCCGTCGACCGCCGCCTTGAATTTTTCCAGCTCTTTAAGCGTAACGTCTTCAGATACGAATTTTTTATTCGCGATAAAACCTAAAATTAAAAGAACAAGCAATTCACCGGCTGTGAATATTAATTGCGTCAACTCAGCGATAATCAGCTTGCCGTTTTCACTTCTTCCAACAAAAAAATAATGCGCGACCCCGTTAAGTAGTATCAGGAGCGCTGAAATACTGGTAATAGCTTTAAATAAATTGGCTACCTTCATAAACTACCGCGATAATCAAAATGTAACATTTCATAATAGTAACATATTTTCCCCGTCTAAACAAAGTATTCCAACATCTTAGCTATCCACTCCTTCAGATGATGCGACCAGTTTCGTTGTCGAAATTTTTCCATATTAAGCAGTTCAGCCTTGGACTTCAGATCATTAAAAAGAACATTCAGCTCATCCACCATTCTATCGTCGGTAAACGAAACCGCGCTTTCTTCCTGATGAGTGAATGACCGCGGCGTTAGATTAATACTCCCAACCATGCCAAGTTTTTTATCCACGGTCAGCGCTTTGCCATGGTGCATATTTGGCAAAAGATAAATATCGGCGCCGGCTCTGGTGGTAAGTTCGAAGTAAGTCCGCGAGATCAGCTCCATCAGGCGCACGTCCGACCGGAGCGGCAAAAAAATATTAACCTTCACGCCGCGCTTCTTCGCAAGCTCAAGCGCTTTTAAAAATTTCCGATCCGGAACATAATACGGGGTCAAAAGGTTAACGGTTTCTTTGGCCATCGCGAGCGCCTTCAAAAAAAAGCGCTTACTGCGGGGCGTGACCGCGCCGGTCGGCGAGTGAACAATAAAGCGAAGCTTTTCTCGCCATAGCGGGATCAGCTCCTCCAGTTTCGGATGAAGCAAACGACGGACATTGCGTCGCTTGCCGCCGGAGGAAATATAACTCTTCGCGAAGCCGCGCAAAAGCGGACGCGCGAGTCCCCCGGTCAGCTTAACGTAAATATCATCCCAAGTTGTAAATTCCGCCTTTACATTAACGCCGCCGAGAAACACCACTTCCTCGTCCACGATGAGAACCTTTCGGTGGTTGCGTCGCATCAGGCGGCTGACCCAACCACTCAGCCTAAACGATGGACCGGTCGGACTGAATTTGAGGAGTTCGATCCCGGCTTCGGCGCAAGCTCTCTCGGCGCTTGAAGAAAATTCAGAGCTTCCCATCGCATCAATGATAAGCTTTACTTCAACACCCGCTTTTGCTTTTATCACCAACGCGTCAATAAATTTTTTACCAATCTGATCGTCGACAAAAATATAAATTTCCCAAAAAATTGATATTTGAGCATCCACGATCGCTTGATACATCGCGTCCCAGGCTTCGGAAGTAGTTTTATAAAACTGATACGTGAAACCATCGGACATAACCTATCTACTATACTCTGTATAAATAATAATTATATAGCCAATGCCGCCAGGGCGCCTTCGAGTACCGCATCAGTCACACGGCGCGGTGAAACAGCATCGCCGACGACCACGGTATTTTCAACGAATTGCTTTAGCTCTTCTGCCAGCCCATTATTGGGGTATGAACCGAGGCAAAGGACGATGGTTTTGGCCGGGATAGACCCGGCTCCGGCCGCGTTTTCAACCTGGACAGATTTCGATCCAATCTCCATAACTTTAGTATTGTTTTCAATTTTCACTCCCAATTTTTTCAGACGAATAAGTAACAGCGCCCGTTCGTCCATCGGCGCCTCAAGCGCTATCTGAGCGGCCTGCTCCACGATCGTCACCGCGTGCCCGCGCTTCGCAAGGTACTCGGCAGTTTGAGCGCCGGCGCAACCGCCGCCAACTACCACGACATCACCCTTGGCCCGCTTCTTTCCTTCCAATAAATCACGGGCGATAATAACATTCGCACCATCAATGCCAGAAATTTTTGGCTGTCCAGGAGACGAACCGACCGCCACGATGATCGCGTCCGGCTGTTCCTTCTCTGCCATTTTTGACGTATACTCGCTATCCAAATGTACCTCCACCCGCAACCGTTTTATATCTCGCGTCAAGGTTTCTCGAAATTCATTCCACCCCTCGCGGTACGGCGCGGCGCCAGCGGCAAATAACTGTCCGCCTAAATATTTGCTTTTCTCATATAACAAAACACGATGACCGCGCGACGCGGCCGCCCTCGCCGCTGAAAGTCCTGCCGGCCCGCCTCCCACGACCACGACGGTTTTCTTTTTTCCGATGGGCTTACTGAACATCTCTTCACGGCCGTTTGCCGGATTCACCGTGCACCAGACATCCTGTTGCGCGAACAGACGACTAATACACCCTTGATTGCACGCGATACAGGGATTGATTTCGTTTAATTTTCCAGACTGAACCTTGTTTGGCCATTCCGGATCAGCGAGAAGCGTCCGCCCGATGGCGACGAAATCAGCTTGTTTCTCCGCGATAATTTTTTCAGCCATTTTCGGATCGCGAATTTTGCCAACCGCGATCACCGGAATAGTTACCGCGCGTTTTATTCCCGCCGCGAGCTGAACCAAAGGTCCATCAGCCACTGCCATCGGTGGAATCATCAACCCCTCCGGATACGAGGCATAGTTTCCAATTGAAACATGAATAGCGTCAACACCGGCTTCCTCCAGGCGTTTCGCGATGACCACAGTCTCCGTCAAAGTAAGTCCGCCTGGAACCAACTCGTCCGCCGACAAACGAATGATGACCGGAAAATCCCCGCCAACTGATTTACGAATTGCCGCGATGACGTCCAGAGCGAATTTCAATCGTTTTTCTTCTGACCCGCCATATTCATCGGCGCGCTGGTTGCTAAACGGCGACAAAAACTGAGTAATAAGGTAACCGTGTGCGCCATGAACTTCCACAAAATCACAGCCGGCATTTTTGGCACGGAGGGCCGCTTCAGCGAACTGCTGAACAAGTTTCTTAATTTCCGGCACGGTTAGTTCCTTTGGCATCTCACCAGTGAGGGGCTCCCGAATTGCTGACGGAGCGACAGACTGAAAGCCAGAATTTTTTTGCGAGGTTTGCCGGCCGGCATGATAGAGCTGAGGGCCAATCACGGCGCCATGCGCGTGAGCCATCGCCACTAGGCGCTTCAGCCCGGGCAGAACGCTATCAGAATGAACGCCAAGCTGATTCACAAAACCCTTTCCTTCGGGAGAAATAAAACTGGCCTCCAAAATCATCATTCCCACTCCGCCCTCAGCGATCCGTTTAATATGGTCAACATACCGTTCGGTAACCAGGCCATCCTTGTCGGCATAGTTGCGCACCATCGGCGGCATCACCAGCCGGTTCTTAGTTTTCATCGTGCCGATAACGCCCTCTGAAAATAACCTGACGAATTTCATAGATACTTTTTACTCATTATTATACTTTATATCTTAGCACAATCTTCATCTTTTTAGTATGTTATTCACCTGATATGATATACTACGAAACGTTAAAGTCCGCCGAATCGTTATTATCATGAAGTACCTTATTTTATTTTTAGTGGTGACAGCCGGTCTTATTTTATATCTTAATCGATCTTACGCGCATATTTTTTCTTTTCTAAACGCCAATAACCCTGGCACCCCCACCACACATATGTCCATCGTAATCCCGGCCCCATCCCCCACCTCATCGTCGCGTCTAAAGTACGTCGCCCTTGGCGATAGTCTCACCGCCGGCGCCGGCGCGGCAACGGAAGCAGAATCATACCCATATCGTCTAGCAAAGCTTCTGGCTGAAAAACGCGGCGCCGAAGTAATTTTGGAGAATTTAGGACAACCCGGCGCCACGACAATTAATGTTTTAAACCAACAAGTGCCACTGGTTGCCGCACTTCATCCTGACATTGTCACACTATTGATCGGTGTTAACGACCTGCACAATCAAATGCCGTCGGATTTATTTAAAAAAAACCTGACAGCCATTGTCGACGGACTTTCTAGTTCCACAAAACATCTGAATATTATTACGATCCCCTACCTCGGAAACAGCTCGGCTTTTATGCCGCCATACCAGACATATTATGACCTGCAGACCAAACGCTACAACGATCTGCTACGCGAAGCGTTATCCGGAAAAAAAGTTTCTTTCATCGATCTATATTCGCTGACGCGCGAGCAGGCGTTCGACGACGCCGGATATTATTCCCCTGACGGTTTTCATCCATCCGCTGAAACCTATAATTTTTGGAGTAAACTGCTATATGATCATCTCAATTACTAACGCCGCGAGAGAAACCGCGGTGGTCGCGTTCGGAATCTTACTGACGATGGCCATCACGGCGCGCGGCTCCAAACGAAAATCCTTGTTCCCTCTTGAAGTCACCAACGAACTCAAGGGTCTCGCGATTTTGATGATCGTGCTTTCGCATATCGGATATTTCCTGGTCAGCGACCGCCAATTTTTGGTACCACTTTCAAATTATGCCGGCGTCGGCGTCGATCTATTTTTGGCGTTATCGGGATTTGGTTTAGTGGCATCGGCGCTACGGAAACCTCTTTCAGCCGGTCAATTTTATCTTAAACGTCTGCCGCGAATTTATTTGCCGGTGGCGCTGGTTTTGTTAATTTTTCTAATTTTAGACGCGTTTTTTTTGCACCAAACCTACCCCATCAAAACCACCCTCATGAATCTGGCCGGAATTTTTCCGAGAGCTGATCTCTATAATGATATTAATTCGCCCATGTGGTTCATTACTTTCCTCTTGGTTAATTATTTGCTTTTTCCATTTATTTTCCGCCGCCGCTTCCCCGCTCTTTCGGCTTTGGCGATGACTCTAGCGGTCCTGCTTTTCGACCTCGGCATCCCAAGACTAAATTTGCTCTCGCCAAATCTTAATCAATTTTATAAATTGCATTTTTTATCCTTTCCGCTCGGCATGCTTTTCGCGGCCTTGCTCAATCAGCCCTCCGCTTTGCTAAAGACGACGATAGACAATCTTCGCTCGAAAATAAAACATCCTTACGCCTCAACGGTTCTTCGTTTGGTTGGACTTATTTTTGCCGGGTTTACCCTTTACTATTTTTATTACCATTCACAGGTTGGAAGAGGCTGGCAACTTGAGGCGGCCGCCAGTCTCGCGAATGTTATCGCGATTTTAGTGATATTTATTTTGAAGAAAATTAATTTTGGCGCGCTGGCTATCTTCGGCGCTTTTTCTTTTGAAATCTATCTTTTGCATTGGCCTCTGCTCTGGCGTTACAACTTACTGTTCGGACGATTGCCGGCTGGAGTGGCTACGCTAATTTATCTGGGAATTTTTATCGGCCTCGGATACTTATTTAAAAACCTGATTAATAAAATTTTACGTATTACGAAATACTGCGATATTTATGAAAAAATACATAACGCCGCGCTCAGGATGAAGAAGTAATTCGGATTGCCGAAAGCCGTTATGTTTTTTTAAATCTCACGGTAAAAAGCGGTTCGTAATTATTATTATACTCGTCTGTCACCTGCACAGTCTCGCCCTTCATCAATTTGGTTAATGCGATGTCGCTCATCATGACCTTGTCAGATTCAAGGTCGATCTTAAAATCATCCAGCTTGTCAAACTCCGATGAAAATGACGCCTTGGTGGAATTTTCAATTTGTTTTCTTCGCTCACGGAGAGTTTTAATCTTATCGCCGATCTCTTTATACTCCAATGAAGTATCAAGAGACTCTTTGTAGGCGTTACGAATATCTTTTTGCTGTTTTTTTATTTCCTGCATGCGATTAAATATTTCCTGGATGTCCTGCATAATTTTTGGGATCAAATTTAAATTTAGTGAGCATATTATATACTATTTTTTTGGATAGTACAATGGATGCAAACTAAATACCCAGCGTGAGCTGGGGATTTGGTGATGTAGACCACTCCATTGACCGTTGGAACCTTTTCTTTGAAGAGATTAGGTTATGGTCAGCTAAATTACCAGAGTTGACTTGTCAAAAATAGTCGAAAGTCGAATTATATTATTGAACTCAAGACTTTTTACTAAAGTATTTGCGTATCATATCATATTGGCTATAATAATCCAGAGAAAACATTAATTAGCTCTGATTCGTATTTTATGGCCGAGCTGATCTCTTCTGCTATTTCTTTTACCATACCTTCGTCTGTGTCTTTCAAACTCAACATAATACCCGTGAATTTCGTGGTATAAAAAGTTACGACAAATCCTTTGGCTTGACGCAGTTCTTTATTACCATTTATCCAACCGTTTATCTTCATTCTTGCTGTCTCTATGTTTGACGGGAACTGTTTTTCTGTATTTTCTATCTTTAAATAAATAATGCCATTTTCGTACCTCTCTAAATTAGAAGCCAAACCCGCACACATTCGGTGCCATTTATCAGAACTACGAACATAACTTGAATTTATTTTTTCTACACCAGATTCAGAAAGTGTGTTTATATTTTCATTATTCATAGTTTTAATATTATTTATTTTTTCTACACTCATCGCACGGCCTCATGCCTGAAAAATACGGCCAATGACCAATACTATTATCCTCCTCATTATAGGAATTTGAAATTGGCCGATGAATTTTATTTTTCTTACACTTTGCACATAGAATGCCCTCACAAAGACAGGACACGCCGAGATACTCCTCGCTTTTCTCTTTATTTTCCTTATCAAAAGAACCTTCCCAGTTTAAATCCTTATACATTACCTTGCCCCGATATTCCCCACACACTTCACACCTAACCAAGCCTTCCGGTATTATTTTCATATTCTTTTGTTTATTAAATAAAAAAACTTTCCCACGCGGAGAAAGTGTTTTTGTCCAGAAACAAAAAACGACTTTTATCTTTCCCGTTTCGGGCTAGAATTGGCACCTTATTGATGGAATCACCATTCAATGGTTGCCGACGGGTCATAGGGCTAGTTCCCTCGCCGTACTCTGGATAACTACTGTTGAATTGTTTAATACTTGATTTTAGTTTATCAGTAATTTTATTATTGGTCAAATTATGATCCTTGACTGTTAGCGTAGTTGGTGTAAAATATTGGTCAGAAAGTCCCTTGAAAACTAGCGAGGTGGAGCAAAACACCGCGGTGGACGGCGGGTTATCTAGCCTTTATTCCCCTCCTTAGAATCCTTTTATAAAGATTTTAAGGTGGGGGTGATATAAAGGTCTTTCATACCCCGTTAATTCATCGCATAGCTTCAAGTATATGGCACGATTTGTCATTTACAAGGACTCCAAGAGCGAGTATCGTTGGCGCTTCAAAGCTAACAACGGCGAAATTGTCGCCGTTAGTAGTGAGGGTTATACCTCAAAGCAAAACGCTATTTATTCTTTGAACCTTGTCAAAACCTTGGCTTATGGTGCGGAAGTAGTAGATATTTCACAATAACTACCACGGACACACTATCCAGACTATTTATTTAACGATAAGTAGTTAAGCTAAGCCTCGCTAGTTTTTTGGGGATTTTTTTATTTTAAAAAATCCTAAAAACTATTTCAAAACATTAAGCAATTCGTGATTGTAATGTTGCATTGTTTCCTTATTTGTAGGTTTGTATGCAATATTCTCTTGATATTTTAAATAAACCTCGTTGTTTGAATGATCTTTCAAAGAAATATCGTCATTAACGGTGCTTAACAACACATTACGATTATTATTTTGTGTAATTTTTGCATGACTAAAAGCGTCAATATAAACCATATTTTCCCACTTATCTAACATTTTAAAATGGTGGAGATTCTCTGACCACGCTAGCGGAACTACATGATGTAGTTCAAAACCTTTTGTCTTTCCAACATTGTGTTTAACAAAATATTGATATTTTTCATTAACTGATCTATCCAAGCGTTTTGTTGTCTCACTACTAAAGCTTACTTGCCCTTCTTTAAGCACCATTTGCTCGCCTCTAACCTCAAAATATACTGTTTGATTTAATACACTAAACACCTGTCTAGCTTTGTTAATCCAATTGTGAAAATCTCTTTTTTCTGTTTTTGTTCCTTGAAACTTCTTTGGGTTAAGTTCTACTTTTAAGGTTTCAATAACTGATTTTCTTTGTAGTGAAGTAAGTTGTCTATATTCTTTAATTAACTGTACGGCTTCATCTATACTTACATCAAAGCTAGATTTCGTATCAATAGCCGACACGAAAAACATGTATTCATATATGCTTATTTTTTCTATACCATATTCTTTATCCCGAAGTATATCTAAAAGTGTATCTATATAACCCCCGAGCAAACTATCTATGCCTTTTGAAAAAATAAAAAATTTATCCAAAATATTTGTTGCTTTTATCAGTTTCAACCCTTGATTACTTATTGAAACATATTTAACATTTTGACTTGAAAAAGGATCTGTTTGATTTTTGTTTTTGTCATATCTTTCAATTAGACCCATTCTGTGCAAATCTACAAATAAATTTTTACGCATCGCATCCTGTGTACCTATACCGGCTATTCTTTTTGCTTCATTACAAAATTCAGCATAAACATATTCATCCGGTATATTTTCTGGTCTTTTGGAAATGTCTGTTGTTCTAATAGTCATCAAACTTTTGTCCGGAGCGTATTTATTTAACAATGTTAGAATATCAACAATTTGAACCATTACATAACGGTTGTGTTGAGAAGCTTCTGAACCTCGATATTTTTCGTCTCTTATTCTACGATCAATAAATTCAAGGGCTTTGTTTCCGTGGTTTATATTACTTACTACCATATAATTTAATATTTCTTTCTGCTAATTTTACATATTCTTTACTTTTATCAGAACATATAAAATTTCTGTTTAATCTCTTTGAAGCCAAGGCAGTTGTCCCGCTACCAACAAAACAATCTAGCACTAAATCACCTTCTTTTGAACTGGCTTTAATAATTCGTTCGACAAGATCTAAAGGTTTTGGTGTTAAATGTCCCATTTTTTGTGTTTTTCCATTCACTTTTCTTTTATGTCTTTCGCTACTTATGTGCCAAACTTCACCACAAAATCTACCTTCTGGATTAGGAAACCACCTCTTGCCATTTTTTAGTATACCCTTTTTTGTAGCATGTTCCATTCTTTCGGTTGATTCGTAAGGTACTCTAATAGCATTGTAATTAAAAATATGTTGATTGGATTTTGTAAAAAATAATATTGTTTCTTGACCATTGCTATATTTTGTTTTAGCAGAACCAAGGCCGTCTCGTTTATCCCAAGTAATCCAATTTTGAAAAATCATTTCTTTTGAAACTAAATATTGTAAAATAAAAGCAGAATTAAAAGGTGTATTAAAAATATAAAGACTTCCATTTTCTTTTAATTTTGGGATTAAAGCGTCTATCCATTTGAATGTAAAAGTAAGAAAATCTTTTTGATTTTTAAAAGTGTCCCAATCCGCTTTACTCATGTTATATGGAGGATCTATGACAGCCAAATTTATAGAATTGTTATCTATCTTTTTCAAAAAATCAAAACAATCTAAATTGTATATTTTGTTAATCCCAAGCATATAACTATTTAGGATGTTTTTCTTTTTATAATTTTTTCGTAACTTTTAGATATTTCATATCCAACATAATTTCTACCCAATTCTTTGGCTACTTTGAGTGTTGTTCCCGAACCTGCAAATGGATCTAAAACTATGTCGTCTGCGTATGTAAAAAGTTTAACACATCTTTTTACAATTTCCTCCGGCATTATAGCCGAATGATCACCGAAGGCTAGGTCTTTTTTATTTGGTATTGGTATATCCCAAATTTGTTTCGTATATTCAACCCATTCTTTTTGAGTTAGCTTGCTTTTTTCTTTAATATCTTTTGGTAATCCATTTTCCGAATCTCCTTCTTTAACATAAACTGTTACAAATTCAATTGTATTTTGTGCGTAAAAATTTCTTGGATATGGATAACTACCGAACATCAATTTTTTTGTTGAATTTTTTCTATTCCAAATGTATATGTCCAATAAAAATATTTCTTTAAGGTTTGATAAGATTGAGTGTTCTATGTCGCAATTTATATCAAAAATATGTCTGTTAAAATGGGTTGTAAAATCTTTTTTTATCATTGGCATTAAGGGTGTGTTTATTATGAGCTTTCCGTTTGGTCTTAATACTCGCTCACATTCTTTCCAAATTTTTAACATTTCTTTTATGTACAAATTATAGTTGTTTATATCACCAATTTGCCCTTTAATTTTTTTTGAGATTTTATTTTCTTGATGTCCGTCTTTTGAATAATCTTTTATATTAAAATAAGGCGGTGAAGTGATAACTAAATTAACAGAATTGTTGGGCAATTCTGTCATGTTTCTTGCGTCCTTAAAAAATACTTTGTTGGTAAAATTTTCTTTCATAAACTGTACGATGTTATTATACACTAAATTGAGTATTTATGAAAGTTTGGGGGAGCTATTTGCCATTCGGTTTGACTTCGGCTATAATTATACCATATGAATAGCCTAACACAAAGACAAAAAGAAATTTTGGAATTTGTAACCGAGTATATCAAGGAAAATGAGGTGTCCCCCTCGTTTAATGAAATAAAGGATAAATTTGGTCTTTCGGCATTGTCCACTGTTCATGAGCATATAACCGAGCTTGTGGAAAAAGGATTTTTACGCCGTGATGAGCGAAAAGAGCGTGGCCTGTATTTACCGGCCAAACGCCAGCAGTACATTGAAATACCACTAAAAGGAATTATTGCCTGTGGACAACCCATTGAGCCAATAGAAATGCCGGACGAATTTATCAGAGTTGCCCGTGAGGAAACCCTGCGAGGTAATATCTACGCATTGAGAGCCAAAGGCGATTCAATGATCCAAGAGGGTATTTTTGACGGTGATTTTATCATAGTCAAAAAGCAAAGCACGGCGGAAAATGGCGATACGGTAGTAGCGATAATTGATGACGGTCAAGCTACGCTAAAAAAATATTTCCAAGAAAAAGAAAAAATACGACTACAACCAGCCAATCCGGAATTTGCTCCGATGTACCGAAAAGAGGTTGAGATAAGGGGTGTAGTGGCGAAAATTATCCGAAACTTAAAATAATTATGAGCGATACGCTTTCGCACCCATTACATAACCTCTCTTTTTTTCAACCGCATGAAAATTTTTGTCCACAAAATCAAAGACAAAATGCTCGATTTTACGAAGCTATTTTGTATTGAAACAAATATTTTTCAGCGGTTTGTAATCGTGTATAAATACTTTAAGTTTTTAAACAAAGACCCAATCGTCAAAGATATTTTGCAAAAGATTTTCAACGATACGGCGAAAATCATTGGTGAGCCGGACGAAAATATGGACGAGGATAAGTTTTTGAAAGTAAAAGGCGACGCTCTTTTTTCCCGTGAGTTTTGGGTGTACTACACCAATTTGGAAGTCATATACGGGAAAATGAAAAAACTACAAAAGTGCCGTTTGTCAGATAAAACCGAGCTTGAACAATTGTCTAAATTGTTTTCAAAACCCTATTCCAAAAAAATGCTGGAATTGTCTTTTGAGGTAATTAACAGCGAGGTTTTTAACCGGCTTGATCAGGAAACCTTTTGCGACGAGGACGAAAAAGAGGGCGAAACATACTTTGACGAGCAAAACGGTATTTTGTATATCAAAGGCGAAAGAGTAGAGATAAACAAGCAAGATAAAATAACAAACGCCCACAAGATACTCCGGCATATTTTCACTACCAACAAAGACAATACCGGCGATGATTTTTTCTTTTCCGAGATTGCCGAGGACGAATTTCACGAGCTGGATTATAAAAACAGGCCAAACAACTGGCGTAAATATGCGAGGGCTTGCGAGCATATTAACGAAAAGGCCAAAGAACAGACTGGCGGAGCGGTAATTGATTTTCTTTTATTCAATACCGGCGATACTTCTAAAGTGAAAATCAATACAAAATACCTATAATTTACACCTAAAAAACAGGCAAATAATCCCTTAAACAAAGGGATTTTTTGTTTTACACCTAACTTTACCCGTAACTTTGGTGTAGCCGGTTTCTTTATGATACAGCCACGCAAACTAAAAAGGTCGATTTGCGAAACTTAATTCATAAAGAAAGCAAAAAATTATGTATAAGCTAATCGGAATCCTCAAAAAAGAAGAGGTAAAAGAATACACCTGCAAAGACGGAACCCCGGGCAGAAAACGAGTTTTATTCGTTGAGCCAGAGGGATCAATCTATCCGGTCAAAGTCAGTGTCAGCGACATGGACTTAAAAGCCGGCAAAATAGGTGAAAAGGTGTCGTTGGATGTGGAAATTTATCCTTTCTACATTCAAAACAAAACAAGACAAAAGGCTTTCATGGATATTTATATCCCTAACAAAAAATAAGTATGGACTTTCTAACCACGGCTTCAACAACTTACGCTTTAACGGACAATGCTTTGGATCTGATAAATTTTTTCAGCCAACTGTTCACTGTTTCGTTTGCTTTAGTTATTGGACTGCTCGTGTTTATTATCGTCCTGCTTATTTTCAAATCTTAATATGACCGGACTAATCACAAATTTATTTTCCGGCATAGGTTTGAGCCTTGTGTTTCCGCTGGTCTTATTCGTCGTCTTATCCATATTTTTAACGATTATTTCGGGCAAATAGTATGTGTTCCGCATATATCTTACTAAACAATTCGTGCTACCTAGATGACTTCCTAATGATAGGAGCTGTCTTTGCTAAAGCGATTGTTCTCGGTTTGGTGGTCGGAACAGTGGTCGGCGTACTAGTGTTATTCGTTAAAAAAATTAACTCTTAAACATATGACTAATAAGATCAAAAATCTTATTTCAGCCAGCCAAGTAAAAACTGCTTCCTTGCTCACTGCTGTAATCGGCGGTGCGTTGGTAGCAGGTAATGCTTTCGCGGCAGTCGATCCAGATGTAGCCTCAACGACCCAGCAATTGGTGTCCACGATGAAAGAGAATGTAACCGGTGTTATCACCACTAACATTTCTCAAATCGTGATTGTTGGTGTCATCATCTTTTCATTGACTTTCGTGTGGCGTTTGGCTCGTAAATTCATGAAATAGGTGCAACCGGCGGGGGCTGGCCGTAAATTGCCAAGCCCCCGCCTGCGGTTGTTCAAATTAGCAATTAAATAAATGACGGTTATGTATTCTCTTAAATTAACAACAAAAACAAAACTGACGCTTTCAATATTTTTTAGTGTTGTTGCGTCGTTTCTGTTTTTGGCTCCGGCGAGTGCGACCATTACGCCGGATGTAACTTTTGCTCCAAGCACAAACTGGTATGAGTGGGTTATCCGGTATCTCAATGAAACTGGCCGAGGACAAGTATTTAAGACCGGTACCACTACGACGGCTTTCAGATCAGTGGCAATGAAACTTTGCCGAACAGGTACTTTTACCAAGCCAAAGACATTAACGCTCTGCACATCAGCAGTAACCGGCTATTATGCCGGTTGTCAAACGCCTCTTGTTTCCAAAACATATTCTTCCAGCACATTAAACGCAATGATTCCGTATGACGCAAATTGTCCGTCCAACAATGAGGGCGGAGCAAATGACGGGACATATTATAAATGGGTATATTTCACGCTTGATAACGCCGTGGCTGTTTCCAGTAGTGCCAGTTATTTTTTCATGCTCAATTCCGCTTCGTCCAATGACAACGAGCCAGCCAATGTTTTGCCGAACATGTATAACAATTGTAATTATTTGGGTTCAAGTCAAGATTATGTGGACGGGCAGACATATAACTATCACGGTTCAACAAAATATGTTGAGGGGGCTTTGTGCGACATGCTTTTCAAAACATATTCGAGCGACCCCAATCCGCCGGTGTTTGCGATTACCTCGCCTCAAAATAATGATCCAGCGGTAGCTGATACTTGGATAACAGTAACCGGAACTTGTCCGATAAACGGCACGAATAGAATCGGATTTGGAAATGATTGTCTTGGTTTTAGTAACATTCAATATAATGTTTCTTGCACGAGCAATACTTTTTCCGGTCAATTCTACTATAACGGCCTCGGCGATAAACGAGTAATAGCAAGAGAAGTAAGCAGTGTATCTGACGATTGTGTGGATTATGACGACAAAATGGACTTCAAAACTTTGCGGACAATAGAAATAATAAATGGCTATCCGGATAACTGGTATTTTAATTTTGATTATTACAACGATTATGACATCAAAATAAAATCCCCGACATTTGATACTGCTCTGACATTGCCATACGGCTCTACTTCCTCATTGTTCACATTTCAATTTATCTATCCGGCTTCCTCAACACTGGCAAACTTAAATTTTATTATTAAGCAATATGACCCAAACGGAAATTTGCTTAATGGCAGTTATCACACTAAATTGCTTTCGCAAATGGCGAATACGCAAAGTTATGCGGTAAATTTGGACGCTTCCTCAACAACACCCCTGCATTATGTCGTCCAGCTCACGGAAAGTGGAGAAATGAAACGGCAATATCCGTTTGCTATTTATGTGTCGGATATTAGTTACACATTCAACACCACAGACAACCAATACTTTTTCCCTCGTCTGGTTGATCTCTTAAAAACAAAAATAATATTCAATTATTATTTTGCTTTTCACGACGGATTTTATAATTTGTTCAACGCCAGCTCTACTGTTGCCACTGATACCGCTTTGGACATTACTTTTAAATCTGTTTCGGCGGATAAGCAATACAACACTGATATTAAAATATTCTCTGCCAGCGACCCCAATGTTAAGAACTTTGCTAATGGACTACGGCCATATATTGTTGCTTTTCTTTGGCTCATTTTCGCTCTGTATTTAATTTTGCGAATTTCTTATTTATTCAGCGGAAGTAATCAAGAATAATATGTTTGACCTCATCGAAACAATCCTCGTTAAAATATTTTCACTCCTGCCGAACGCAGATTCTAACAATTCTGTTATAGCGTCTGTCAACAGTGCATTTGCGGTTATAACGCCGACCATAGGGAAAATAAATTTAATCTTTCCGGTTTATACGCTGTTCAAAATTCTTTTAATGGTTTTGTTTGTGGAAATGACAATATTTCTCATTACTTTGGTTATAAAAATGGTAGCTTCATTCAAACCACTATGATTACTATCATCACGGGAAAACCCGGAGCCGGAAAAACTTTGTTTATGACTTACACCGCTCTTGAAATGTTTTTGCAAGGGTATGACATTTACGCCAACTGGAAACTGGACTTTTCCGATTACATTGAGAAAAAGAAAATTGATAAACAGAAATGCGGAAAAGTATTTTTCTGGTCGGAAATTCCGGAACTTCTGCCGATTAAAGGCGGGCAGATATTCATTGACGAAGCACAAGGGTATTTTGATTCAAGAGAATGGCTGGAAATGCCACCCTCGGCTAAACAAAAATTTTCTGCCCATCGGCACGATATTAGAAAAGATGATGACGGCAACATTATACCGCTTGATGTGTGGGCTGGCGTTCAGCATATGAGCAACATTGATAAACGCATACGGGATTTGGGACAGCATTTTATTGAAGTGAGAAATGTGTTTCGCAAATTTTTTATGACCTCATATTTCGAGCTTCACGATCTCAAAGACGACACTGTAAAACGCCAAGCGGTGAAAAGAAAATTTTTTATGTTCAATAAATTAAAAGCCGACTGCTACAACACGCACGAGGCGGTTAATTTTATTGAGTATGCTGAATTTCCATACTACCGAGAATATTCAAAAGAATATTCCAATGATAACACCGGATTGATTCCGGTTTCTGACGACATTCCTCCGTATCACAAACAGCAAAAAAGGGACCGGATTCGTTAGAACCCGATCCCTTTATCCGGTTAGGCTAATTTCTCAACCTGCCGGATGTAAAAAAGGTTAATCGTTTTCGGATACTTCCGAACGACTTTGCCCTCTTTATCTTTCTGCTCGATGACGATAAAGGACTTTATAGCCTTTTCGCCTTTCTTTACCTTGTAGCCGTTTTCGAGCCAACGGTTAAAAGTTAAACAATTACTTTTAGGATCGTAATTGTCTGCCTCGTCCTGACCCCAGCGGTCTAAAATCTGGTCTTTAACAAGCTCGGCAGTAGTAGCCGAACCCGTCCATGTGGAAATTAGTTTTTCCATACATTAAATGTATACGGCCGAATTATATCGTCCGTGGCAGGCCGTTTATTGCCGTATCGGACAAGGCTTTGCGAGAGCGTCTGATAGCTTGCCATAGTCAAGGTGGAGATTTTGAAAAAATACTACCTTTACTCTGGATAAGCTGACGCTAAAATTAAAAGCCCTGATACGGGAATAAATCGCATTAGGTTTTAAGCAAATCGAATATCCGGAACCGCAAGCAATTCTTTTTTCGTCCGTCTGCCCGACGGCGAAAAAAAATGCTTGCGAACGGTAAGCGAAGCAAAATAAGGCTTCATATCTAATCTTGATTATATCCACACATCTAAAGAAAATTGTTATGGCTTTCCCCTACAACATAAAGGTTGTGGTGTCGGGTAAGCAAGTTGAGGTTTATAAGTATCAAAAGAATGTCTGGCGGGATTTTGAAAGAACGCAACCAAGCGTGCAAGCAAAACCGGCAAAAGAGCCAAAACAATTGGATATGGCTGAAAAATTAAAACTGCAAAAACAAAAACAGGAATTTTCAGTCAACCGGACACGAACAGAAATTCGCCGGTTGATAAATTCCAACCCCCAGCTAAATAAATTTATGACTTTGACTTTTGCCGACAACATCACCGATCTAAAACAAGCTAATTATGAATTTAATAAGTTTGTTTTGAGGTTATCTTACAAATACCCTAATTTTGAATATCTGGCCGTGCCAGAATTTCAAAAGCGTGGAGCGGTGCATTATCATGTTATCTGCAATTTGCCGTTTGTTCATTACAGTGAAATTCGTGAAACTTGGGGGCAAGGCAACATTGATATTAAACAAGTCAAAAGTGTTACCAATCTTGGTGCGTATGTCTGCAAGTATTTAGGCAAGGATATGTTTGACGAGCGGACTTTTGGAAAGAAAAAGTTTTTTCGTTCGCAAACATTATCCGAAGCCATTGAGATTTTGGGGTATTTGGCAAAAATATTTGTTGAAAGGTTTTTGTCGCTTTTAACACCAGTGTTTGAAAAAACATTTGAGAGTGAGTGGGTCGGCGAAGTGGAATACAAGGCGTATGCTTTGGATTCTTTCCCGTTCATAAACGGATTTAACAAAATGATGTTACTCCGGCCTATATGATTTCGCTCGATAAGTTTAAAGAACTTACAAAATCCGAGGGGTTGAATTTGACCGATGACGAGGCCGAGGAAGCGAGAGAAAACATATACCAGCTACTAGAAATAGCGTTTGATGTTTGGATAAAAAATAAAATAAAGCCCACTGTACCACCTCTTGATAATAAAGCGTAACTTTGTTATCATAACCCCGTACACAACTTTATTTTCCGCAGGCTTTTTTATTGCCATAATTCTTTCAAATTGTGGCCAGAAAAGGGAGCAATCCTGCTTTCAATTTGCCTCGCGGTAAGTTGTGTACACAGCAGGCTCTTGCTCCCTTTTTTATTTTACTAATATGGAAAAAATACTAAAACGAGGCGTTATATATTACCGAGTATCAACGGCAGAACAGGCCGAGCATGGTTTTAGTTTGGAAAATCAAAAAGAGGCTTGTTTGAGCCACGCCGATAAGCGGGGCATTGAGATTGTCGCCGAGTTCCACGATGACGGACAATCGGCTAAAACAGCCAACCGCAAGGGGCTACAAGAGATGATAAAGTACTGCTCCACAAAAAGCCACCGGATTGATTGCGTGATCGTCAACAAAGTTGACCGGCTTTCTCGTGATGTAAATGATTACACCAGTATATACGCAAATTTCACAAAAAGCGGTATTTCGCTTATTTCAACCACTGAAGCCATAAACGACACATCCTTTGGCAAATGTGTTGGCAACATCATGGCGACATTCGCACAGCTCGATAATGACATGCGTAGCGAGCGTGTAACTGCCGGTCTGAAGAAATGTATTGAATCCGGCCGGTGGCCGTTTATGGCTCCTATTGGCTATACAAATTTTATAGACACAACCGGAAAAAAGACTATTATTGTTGATAAAGCAAAAGCCTCTTTGGTTACTTATATTTTTAACGAATTTGCCAAAGGCGTATATACCGAGGAAGAAATTCGGCAACGGGTTAATGTTCAAGGGTTACGCTCAAACAAAGGTAAAGAAATTTCTTCACAGATGATCCATAAAATACTGGTTGATAGGTTTTATATTGGAAGCATGACAATGAATGGCATTGATTATCAAGGAACACATCAACCGCTAACTACCGCAATAACTTTTTACCAGTGTCAAAAGTTTTTGCGGAAGTATGACAAAAGCACTGTTATGGCGTTAAGCAATCCGAACGAGAGTTTTCCTTTGCGTAATTTCGTGTTGTGCGGTCGTTGTGGCCGTCCATTGACCGCCGCCTTTTCTACCAGCCATACAGGGCGGAAATTTCCTTATTACCGTTGTTATAACAAGCTATGCACCGCCCCGAAATCAATGTCAAAAGAAAAATTGGAAAATGATTTTTTTGAGTATCTAAAAGAAATCACACCAGACAAGCGTTATCTGAAAGTAATCAAGCATATGGCTCTTGAAGTGTGGGAGAAAAAATACAAAGAAATAAACAAAACCACCGAGCAAGTAGCCAAAGAATCCGAGCAGTTAAAACTGGAAAAAAGAAAGCTGTTTGATATGCTTGGTAGAGGGTTGATTGACGAGAACGATTTTAAAGAACAACTAGAGGTTATCAAATCAGCCATTGAAGAAAAAGAAATACACTTGAACGAAGCACCAAAGGAAAATTACAATTTCGAGGAAGCCCTTGATCTGTGTTTTAATTTCTTTTTGACAGTGCCGGATTATTGGAAACAAGCAACTTATAATCAGAAAATAAAATTACAGGGTTCGATTTTTTCTAAAAAGCCATCGTATCAATATCCGTCATTTGAAACCCCGAATTTTTCGCTAATCTTTCAACAAAAAAGAGGGTTTGCAAGTGCAAACCCCCCAGTTGTAGCCCGTAGGGGAATCGAACCCCTATTCTCGCCTTGAGAAGGCGATGTCCTAACCGTTAGACGAACAGGCCATTGTGAAAATTAGCACCTATCAATTAACGATTATCAAATTTGGTAATTGCCCAATTGATAACTAATTGATACCTGATACATGATAATTGATAATTTCAACAGTATACTATTTTTGCGTGAAAAGTCAACCAATACCCCCACCCTCGCCCTCCCCCTAAAATGGGGAGGAAATTGCGCTAGACTCTATAAACAAAAATTCCTTCCTCCTTCAAAATTGGCTCGTGTCCGGGAATCGGAAAGGTATAGGATATTATCATCGTCCCAGGTTTACATTCGGAAAATAATTTCGGCTCCAGTTTTTTCATCGGTCCGTTCATTAGAAAAGCAAATACCACATCCGCATTACTCAAATCAGCTTCGTAGATAGATTTCAACTCGACTCGGACATCCTTCGACATGCCGCGCAGCCTTGTCACGAGGCGAGCCCACCAAACCAAAACCGGATTCAATTCATAACCCACCACACTCGCTCCGCTGGCGGCGGCAAGGAACAACAGCCGTCCGGCGCCGCAACCCAAATCGACTACTTTCATCCCCGGTCGCAGACTGGCCAACTCAATCATTTTTTTGGCTTGTTTTGAATGAGTCGGCAGGCATGGCACGCCGATCAAAACCGAAATCAGCATCACCAAAAACAACAGCCCCAATATTGAAGCGACGACCAATAACAATAGAATTTGCATACGTTACAAATTACTGTCATCCTGACGTCAAAGGAAGGATCTCTGGCTCACCAACGGTGGCCAATGTGCCAGGGATTCTTCGTTTCACTCAGAATGCCAAATCAATTATTTATTCAACCAATACTGATCCTGACGAGTCAAAAGTTTCTCCGCCTCGAGCGGCTCGGCCATAATTTCTTTCACAATTTTCTCCATCCTCGAACCCTGCGAACCCTTCACAAGGACGACATCACCCTCGCGCATTTTCTCCTGCAAGAATTTCCCGGCTTCGGAACTCTTCGCAAAGCTCGCGATTTTATTTTCATCAAGTCCTGCTTCACGAGCCGCGATCGCGGTCTGTTTGGAGGCTTCACCGACCGTGATGAGATAATCAAGACCGTGCTCAGCGACTCGGAAGCCAATCTCGCGATGAGCGGGCTCGGTCTCCTGACCTAGCTCAAGCATGTCGCCGAGGACGGCGATACGACGCCCCTTGGCGGTAAGCGAGGCGAGCACCTCGATCGCGCTCCGCGCCGGTTCTGGGCTGGAATTATAGGTATCATCAATAATCAAAGTTTTTTTGATACCAAGAATCGGCCGCATATGGCCGGGCATGGGCGCACATTTTTTGAGAGCTTCCGCGCCTTCAACCAAATTGATGCCGCTAATCAAACCTGCCGCTAATCCGGCGAGCGCGGCTGGGATCGCCGCTCGACTAACGAACCCTGGCAAGAAAACCGGCACAATACTTCCCTTGTAATTGACCTTAAAGTTCAATCCGGATGGAATAATGTTATCCGGTTCATTCAGAACATTTACATCCGTTGCCTGCAGATCCGCGCCCTCTTTGAATCCATAGGTGATTGTTTCCGCCCTGGTCACGTTGGCGTTTTCCATAACGAGGGGGCTGTCAAAATTAAGGATCGCGAAGCCATCTCTCTTCAAGTGAGAAATAATTATTCTTTTCTCCTGCGCGATACGTTTCAAAGTCTTAAAAAGTTCGGTATGAGCAAGTGAAATATAGGTGAGGATGCCGACCTTGCACGGCGCCAGCTCCACCAAATATTGGATGTCCCCCGGCTTGTCGGCTCCCATTTCCAAAACTAAAATATCCGGATAGTCGCTTCGGAACCAAATGAGGCCTAGTCCTTTCGCAACAACTTTCATCCAGCCCAACACCGAACGGCCGGGAGATTTTGCCACTCCCAAAATCGTGAGCGGCACGCCGATTTCATTATTATAATTTTTATAGTTTGCCCTGACATTGAAACGGCTCGACAGAACGCAGGCCACCGCTTCTTTGGTGGAACTTTTGCCGATCGATCCGGTGATACCAAAAATATCGGGGTGGTATTTATTCAAAACTCCACTAGCCAATCTCCTTAGTATCCCATGAAGCAAATTAAGCAACATATCAATCATTAAAATTTCAAAATCCTAATTTCCAATGTCAAATCAATATCCAATATCCAATGTCCAATGTCCAATTGTTGGTGAGCCACGGATCCTTCCTGTGTTACAATTTGTGATTTGAAATTGGATATTGGAAATTGGATATTTTATTATTATTGCTTATCCCCTTCAACGCCATAATAATCAAGCGCAAATTTCATGACGTCTCTAAATACTGGAAGCGCAGTCTGCTCAGCCCACTTTTTGTCCGGCTCTTCATATTTTACCACCAGCGAGAATTGCGGATGATCAGCCGGCGCGAATCCGGCGAAGGTGTGGTTGGTCCTATCCAAACTATAGGCGCCTTTCTCGGGAATTTGCGCGGTGCCGGTTTTACCGGCCACGTAATAATGATCGATTCGCGCGGCATGATAGTGGTTCTCCACCACGGAAACCAGCATGCCCAGCAGCCGATGAGCGACTTCAGGCGAAATCACCTGCTCAACCACCTTCGGCGCGGTTTTATTACGACTGCCGTCCGCGTATCGTTTCTCGTCAATTATAAAAGGCTTCATTACTTTACCATCATTCGCGATCGCGGAATAGGCTACCGCAATCTGAAGCGGGGTAACTGTCAGGCCCTGGCCAAAGGAACCGTTGGCGCCGAAAATCTGGCCGCTCTTCTGAAGGGAAGAAATATCACCGGCCACTTCAGTGTTAAGCTGGATCCCGGTCTTATCCCCGAACCCAAATTTTTTAACATAATCATAAAAACGATCATTCCCCACTTTGGTTTCAACCCAGGCCGCGCCGGTATTGATAGATTTCTCCAGCACCTCCGTCATCGTCTGTTCGCCATAACATTTCTGCTCGGCATTTCTGATCTTATGATGATTCAGTTCAATAACGCAAGGATCGACAAAAGTAGTATCAGGCGTGACGAGTCCGAGATCCAGTCCGGCTGCCATGGTGATCGCCTTAAAAACCGAACCGGGTTCATAAGGCGTGAAAATGGTCGTGTTGTTGAACGCGCTCAGATCTCCCACCGCGGAGTAATTATTTGGGTTGAAATCAGGCAGACTGCACATCGCGAACACGGCGCCGGTCGACGGATTCATCAGTACCAACGCCGCGCTCTTGGCTTTATTTTCCTTCAAGCCTTCAGAAAGACGGGCGCACGCGTAATTTTGAAGCGCGCGATCAATAGTAAGTAAAATGTTCGGGCCGTTTTCCGCTTTGACACCGGTACGGTTAGCGACTGTTATCCAACTCCCGAGAGCGCTCGTTTCTCCGATCGTGAGCCCGGGCCGCCCGGATAATTCCTTGTCATCGTAGCCTTCGAGGCCATACTTTCCGGTTAATTCTCCACTATCGTTTTCTGAAGTAAATCCTAAGACTGAAGCGGCCAAATTTTCCTCCGGATAATAACGGTACATTTTTTTGGTCAGAAAGATTCCTGGCAAATTACTCTCCTTAATCACAGCGCCGATTTCTTCCGTGATTTTTTTATCAATAATCCGATACGCGCCGGCGCTCTCCGACAGCTTCTGCAAAAGTGAATTTTTTTGAGTCTCATCCATTGCCATGATTGACGCGAGTTTATTGGTCGTCGACACTACCTCGGCGGCCGGAATATCCTTTGGCACGGCATAAACCAAATAAAAAGTCCGATTAATCGCCGCGGGAAATTCCTGATGATTTTTGGTATCACTAAAAAAAATCTCGCCGCGTTCCGGATGGATCTGCCGCGAGATTTCATGTGAATTGGAGGCAAAAAGCACAAAAAAATCGTGCTCAACAATTTGCAAAATAAAAAGCCGCGCTACGATCCAGAGGGCGAGCGCGAGAAAACCGAGTGATATGATTCTAAAACGCTTGGCGCTGAGGGCCTGCTCTTTTTTAAACATAAAATCTCGCTGGTATTATAGCTTTTTTTTCGGCAAAAAACAATTAAGCTTTTCCGCCTTTGGCCAGTCTCCTGGCTTCGTTTTCGTCGAGAGCAACTTTGCGAATGCGGATATTTTCAGGAGTAATCTCTACCAATTCGTCCTCGCCGATGTATTCGAGAGCGGCCTCGAGATTCATAATGCGAGGAGTATTGAAGTGTTCGGCGCCGCCGTCTCCCTTCGAGCGCATATTTGAAAGCTGTTTAGTTTTACAGACGTTAACGCGGATATCCTCGCCTCTCGAATTCTGGCCGACAACCTGACCGGCGTAAACTTTTGAAGCCGGACCAAAAAATAACGTGCCGCGATCCTGAACATTCAAAAGCCCGTAAAGATTGGTAACGCCGTCTTCGTGCGCCACGAGTGAGCCGAGTTTACGATCACCCCAACCACCCGGATCAGGCTGATAATCGGCAAAGATGGTGTTGATGATGCCGAGACCGCGAGTGTCGGACAGGAACTCAGTGCGGTAACCGAAAAGTCCTCGAGTCGGAATGACGAACTCAAGAAATGTAATGCCATTTTCAGAATACATGTTTTGCAGGAGACCGCGGCGGCCGCCCATCTTCTGAATTACAACCCCGGAATAAGTATCCGGCACTTCGACAAACACTTGTTCATGAGGAGTGAGAACTTTGCCGTTGATTTCTTTGTTGATAACTTGAGGCTGAGAAACCTGGAATTCAAAACCTTCGCGGCGCATGCGCTCGATAAGGATGGCGAGGTGCAGTTCACCGCGGCCGGAGACGATCCATTTGCCTTCGTTGGAATCAGCCACCCGAAGGGCAACGTCGGTTTCAATTTCTTTATACAATCTTTCACGAATTTGTCTGGAAGTCGAAAATTTACCTTCTTGTCCGGCGAATGGCGAATCATTAACCATGAAAGTCATTTTGACGGTCGGCTCTTCAATAGTGATGGTTGGCAAAACAACCGGACTGGCGATGTCGGCAACAGTTTCTCCAATATTAACGTCGGGAATACCGGCGATCGTCACAATATCCCCTGCTTCCGCTTCGGGAATTTCAACCTTGCCCAGACCTTCAAAACTGGTGAGCGAGGTCAAGCGATATTTTTTCATTTGTCCGGCGCGGTTGATATGCATGATTTCCTGTCCAGCTTTCAAAATACCATTGTGGATACGGCCGGTCGCAAGACGTCCCTTGAAGTTGTCGCCGCTGATGGTGACAGTCAACATTTGGAGCGGCTTGGTTTTATCGCCGGCTGGCGACGGAATATATTGCATGATCGCGTCAAACAACGGGGTGATGTCGGTCATCGCGCCGAGATCCGGCTTCAGACCGGCCTTGCCGAGACGAGCGGCAGCGTAAATAACCGGAAAATTGGCGATCTCATCAGAGGCGCCAAGATCGAGAAATAATTCAAAAGTTTTGTCGAGCGCGAATTGCGGACGAGCGTTTGGCTTGTCGATCTTATTGATGACTACGATTACCTTAAGACCGAGGGCAAGCGCCTTCTTCAAAACGAAACGTGTCTGAGGCATCGGACCTTCCTGCGCGTCAACGAGAAGAAGACAGCCGTCGGCCATCGAAAGCACGCGCTCGACCTCACCGCCAAAATCGGCGTGGCCCGGAGTGTCAATAATATTAATCTTGGTGTCAGGCAGACGAACTGAGGCATTTTTGGAAAAAATCGTAATACCGCGTTCCTTTTCTAAGTCGTTGCTGTCCATGATGGCGGTGGCGGCATCCTGTTCTTTGGAAAGTTTAGCGTGAGACTGACGCAATAAAGCATCCACGAGCGTGGTTTTGCCGTGGTCAACGTGGGCGATGATTGCGATGTTTCTAAGCTGCATAGTTTTAATAAAAAATCTGCTAATTAAGCAGAAACCCTCCACCTCTTTAACTCGCACCAGTATACCAGCAAAACGCGCCGTTGTCAAGCCAGCGAAGATAACATTACCGAAACTAAAAAATCTCGAAGTGAACATTTTTTGTGTTCACGCCATTCTGCAGAAGAAGATTTCGAACTTCCTTCACCATTTCCATCCGTCCGCAAAGATAATAATGACCGTTTTTGTCAAAAATAAGATGCTCAGTGACGCGGCCTTTCAGGCCTTTCCACCCCTCGCTCCCCCGGCTTAACGTGATATGGCGGTTGAATTTAGTATTTTTTAATTTTATCGCCTCCAGCCTTTCCTGCCAGAACAAATCCTCCTCATTCCTCACCCCGAACAAAAGATCAATTACCTCTCCTTCTCCGCAATTCTCAATCATAGCAACGATCGGCGCGAGGCCAACCCCGGTCGCGATAAAATATTTTGGAGAAACATCGTCTTTGCAAATAAAAAGTCCGCGCGCCTGACTGGCGCTAACAAAATCGCCAGCCTGAAGTTTGCTCAGATACTCCGATCCTTTACCGCCAGTCACTACTTTAACGCAAAATTCTAAAAAATCAGCCGAGGGTGGAGCTGAAATCGAATAACTGCGTAAAATAGACGCGTCGCCGACGGGAATTTGGAATTGAATAAATTGCCCAGCCAGCTGTTTGAAATCAGCCGGCTTTTCAAATCTTAATTCGACCACCGAAGCGGCGATTTCCTTTTTTGTTAGAAGTTTTAATTTGTGAAGAGTCTGCTCCGTCATAGGTTTGACAATAGGCTAATTTTGCAATAAAATGATATAATGACTTTGATGAAGCCCTACCTCTCTCCGGCTCTCTCCTCTGTGGAGGCAGAGAGGGACGCGACCCTCGCCTCCACAGAGGAGAGGGTAGGGAGAGGTCTCGCAAATCGCATCAATTTTAACACACGCCAACTTTCTTGACAATGAACAAGACAACCAAAAAAAAATATCAAAATAAACTCAAGCTCGACCGCAGTCTGTACGACAAGGCCGATGTTAGTCGTACCAAATTTTCGGCAAAGACGGGCCTGAACGAAAAAATCGTCCGGGAAATTTCCCGCCAAAAAAATGAACCGGCCTGGCTTCTGAAAAAACGCCTGCATGGTCTGGAATTATTTCTAAAAACTCCCCTACCCGCTTGGGGACCAGACCTCACCGGACTTGATTTGAATTCGATCGTTTACTTTGTGCGACCGGATACGGAAGAAGCCACCAGGTGGTCTGACGTGCCTGACGAAATTAAAACCACCTTTTCAAGACTCGGCATTCCCGAAGCTGAAAAAGAAATGCTGGCAGGCGTGGGGGCGCAGTATGATTCCGACATTGTCTATCACAACCTGAAAGCGGAGTGGGAAAAGCAAGGCGTGATTTTCGAAAACATGGATACGGCCGTGCAAAAATATCCCGACCTGATGAAAAAATATTTCATGACGCAGTGCATCCCGGTGAACGATCACAAATTTATCATGTTGCACGCGGCGGTCTGGTCGGGCGGCACTTTCATCTACGTTCCAAAAAATGTAAAAATTAAACTGCCCCTCCAGGCGTACTTTCGGATGAACGCGAAGAACGGCGGACAATTTGAACACACTCTCATCATCGCTGACGAAGGATCGGAAGTTCATTATATCGAAGGTTGCTCCGCGCCGCGCTACAATCAAAACTCCATCCATGCGGGCGGCGTTGAAATTTTCGTGCACAAAGACGCGCGCGTCCGATATTCCTCGATCGAGAACTGGTCCAAAAATACTTACAACCTAAACACCAAGCGCTGCCTAGTAGACGAAAACGGCATGATCGAATGGGTTAGCGGCAATATGGGTTCTGGCACTACCATGCTCTATCCGTGCTCGATCCTGCGCGGTCGTGGCGCGCGATCAGACTCCCTAGGCGTCGCTTTTGCCGGCCCTGGGCAAAACCAGGACACGGGCGCGAAAGCGATCCATACCGCGCCCAACACCACCTCGAATATAATTTCAAAGTCGATCTCGGTAAATGGCGGCGTTAATACTTTCCGCGGCCTCATCAAAATTATGCCACAGGCGTTCGGAGTCAAAGCGGCTATGAGTTGCGACGCTCTCTTGGTTGGGAAAAAATCAGTCGCCAATACCGTTCCGGAATTAAAAATAAAAAACGATCAAGTAAATGTCGCTCACGAAGCGCGGATTGGAAAAATCGGCGAAGAAGAAATTTTCTTTTTGCAATCGCGCGGACTTTCAGAGCAGGAAGCAACCCGCCTGGTGGTTTCCGGCTTCATCGAACCGATCGTGAAAACTTTGCCGGTCGAGTACGCGCTGGAATTAAATAAATTGATCGAGATGGAGATGGAAGACGCGGTTGGGTAACACTCTTTTGTTTTTTACTTTGTAAAATACAGAAGAGTGGTGACGAGTCGCGGAAGCGGCACGTTACCAATCACATACGACTCGCCGTTTAGCGACGGGCTCGCTTGATTCGTTCATAAAGAGCACGGGATTTCCTGCGCAACCGTTCCAGCTCACGCTGTTGGTGTCTCGCCTCGTCGGCCAGGCGAATGATGTCAACCGTCGAAACAGCGACGTATTGCGAAAGGCCGTGTGGGGATTTGCCTTCAGACCCTAGACCAATTGTCAAAAACCTAAGGAGTGAGCCTTCTATCCCCCTAGCTTGTATGGCCCTCTCCTTGAGATCGGACATAAACCTCATTCCACGGATCAGAGTGACGGTGTCATCTGCTACTTCCTGAGCGAGCTTCCGATCATTCCTAGGAACTTTTACAAACGCGATTGCTGACATGTGTGTACCTCCCTTGTGGACGGATTATATTAGTAATGAATTTAATTGTCAACAAAATGAAAAACATAAAATCCCAATTTCCTATTTTCAAAAACCAACCCAAACTGGTTTATCTTGATAATGCCGCGACCACGCAAATTTGTTCAGACAGCCTATCGGCGATGAACGAATACTATCTGAAATATCGCGCCAATGTTCACCGCAGCGTCTATGAACTAGCCGAAAAGGCAACCGCGGCCTACGAAAACGCGCGTCTGGAAATGGCGAAATTCATCAATGCCGAACAAAATGAAATAATTTTTACCTCCGGAACTACTCACGGACTAAATTTGCTTGCCCAATCTCTATCGCCTAAATTGAACCATCGCGACAATATCGTCCTGACCCGCCTCGAGCACCACTCCAACCTCGTCCCCTGGCAAATGATGGCGAAACATTATGGATTTGAGATTAGGTTCATCGAACTGACAAAAGATTTTCAAATCGATCTCGCGTCGGCGAAAAAATTGATCGATAAAAATACCAAGATTGTCAGCTTCGCGTTAGTTTCAAATGTTCTCGGTACAATCGCTCCGGCCGCTGAACTCATAAAATTGGCCGAGGCTGTACATGCCACCACCATCGTCGACGCCGCTCAGGCTGCCGCGCACCTTCCGATTGATGTAAAAAAATTAAACTGCGATTTTTTGGTTTTGTCGGGACATAAAATGTATGGTCCGTCCGGCATCGGCATCCTCTACGGAAAGAAAAAACTTTTGGAAGAATCTATTGAGCCGTTTTTTTATGGTGGTGAAATGGTAAGCGAGGTTACCTACGATAATGCTTCTTGGAATGAAGTGCCGCACCGCTTCGAAGCCGGCACACCAAACATCGCCGGAGCCATCGGACTTGGCGCCGTGGCAAGATTCATTATGGATTTAGGCTGGAACAAAATATTGAAACACGAATGTGAATTAACAAAATACGCATTAAAACAACTACAATCCCTCGTCACAATCTTCGGCCCTGCTCAGAATAGAACCGGCGTTTTCTCATTCTCTATTCCGAACATTCACCCTCACGACGTCAGTGAAATCATGAACCGGGATCAAGTGGCTATCCGTGTCGGCTTCCACTGCGCCGAACCTCTTCATCGCCTATATAAACTACCCGGCAGCGCTAGAATTTCACTTGGAATCTATAACACCAAAGCTGATATCGACCTCGCGATCGCGGCCATCAAAAAAATCTTGAAAATATTTTCCGTATGACTGATACCCTCTACCACGAACTGATTCTTGACCTAAATCGTCATCCGCTCAATAAAAAGGAGCTGAAAAGTTTTGATTTTCGCCATCGAGAACACAACCCGCTTTGCGGAGACACGGTGGAAATTTTTATTAAGTTTGACGGCGACAAAATCGCCGATATCGCCTGGCAAGGCGAGGGCTGCGCGATCTCGACCGCTTCGGCGTCACTCCTCACGGATTTGCTGAAAAATAAAAACAAATCTGAAATCAAAAAGCTAACCCAAACTAAAGTCCTGAAACTGCTCGGCCTCAAAGCTATTAATCCAACCCGGCTGCGTTGCGCGATGCTAGCTCTAAAATGTTTATGTCCCTAGAACTTAAAAATTTACAAATTTCAATCGACAACAAAAAGATTATCGACGATCTCTCGCTAACTGTGAAGCCGGGCGAGATCCATGTTATCATGGGGCCGAACGGTTCTGGAAAATCGACCTTGGCGAACGCTGTTTTTGGCCATCCGAAATATACTGTCAGTAAGGGCAAGGTAATCGTCGACAAGAATGACATTACCGACAGATCCCCTGATCAAAAGGCGCTAGCCGGATTGTTCCTGTCGATGCAGTATGCGCCGGAGATCCCCGGCGTGACCGTCGCGCACTTTCTACGAGTGGCGACAGCAGCCATGACGCACGAAAATAAAAATCCGTTTGAATTCCATGAGGAACTGAAGAAAGTCATGAAACAATTGAACATGGATGTTAGTTTTGCGACTCGCTACCTCAATACCGGATTCAGCGGAGGCGAAAAAAAACGAACGGAAATTCTCCAACTCTTGATGCTGAAACCAACCTTTGCGATACTTGACGAAACGGACTCCGGCCTGGACGTCGACGCGCTCCGGATCGTTGGCGCCGGCATCAACGCCTTTCACTCCTCCAAGACCGGGCTCATCCTCATCACCCACTACAATCGCCTGCTGGAATATGTTGTCCCTGATTTTGTCCATATTATGGTCAAGGGCAAAATCGTAAAAAGCGGCGGCAAAGAATTGGCCGAAGAAATTGAAAAAGAAGGCTATAAAAAATTCTTATGATTTCAAAAAATGACGTCATCGAAGTCTTGAAAACTATTCAGGATCCGGAAGTCAAAATAGACATTTGGACGATGGGTCTTATTTATAATATTGAACCGACCAAAGACGGCGTAAAAATTCTCATGACTTATACTACGCCATTCTGTCCCTGGGGACCGCAGCTGAATGATGAGATAATAATAAAATTACAAGAAAAATTATCCATAAAAAATGTCGACCTCGAACTTACTTTTGATCCGCCCTACAAAATGCCGGAGGACCTTCGGGCGACCCTTGGTATATAATTATTTTTATCTCCTATGAGCGAAAAAATCTCAGAAGCTAAACGAAAAACCGGAAAAATAAAAAAAATCGTCGTCGATCGGGTAAAGTGCATCGGAGCAAACGCCTGCGTCGCGGTAACACCGGGGGTTTTCCAGCTTGATGACGAAAATCTTGCTTACATCGTGGATCCGGAAGCGGCCGACGATGATACTCTGCTCATGTCCGCGCAATCCTGCCCGGTGCTTGCCATTCTGCTCTACGATGAAAATGACAAAATTATTTTTCCTGAGGAATAACCTTTTTACCCCAACTGCCATGAGCGATAATATTGAAGTAAGTCATGACAACCAGCGACACTACAAACGTGTACAAATAATTCGAAATCGAAAGCGGCACAAAATGAAATAAGGCGCTTACACCCGGGACAAACAACGCAACACTAAGAACTGTCCCGGTCAATGCCACAAGAAGCATCAATAATTTATTCTTTTTTACCTGCGTGATATCACGATTGATCAAAACTAAAATCAATTGCGACATTACTAAACCCATGAATGACATCGTCCGTCCAAGGACAAGGTTCTGATGCCAGAACCCATAGCCATAAAACCAAAGCGATACACCCAATATCCCAGCCGCTTGCCAGCCTATCCGCCACCAAAGCTGACCGCTAATCAGAGGTTCATGCACCGAACGCGGCTTCTCGAGCATCGCGCCGGTCCTGAGCGGATCGCGCTCCAATCCGAGGACTGTCACCGGATCGCCGAACAGTTCAAGAAAAATAATATGAATCGGCAAAAAATATAATCCCTGCCCGAGAAACAGCGGAATAATCGCGAGGCCGACTACCGGCAAATGAAAAGTAAATAAAAAGACGAATGCGCCGCGAATGTTATCGTAAATCCGGCGTCCTTCCTCGATTGCCCGCACAATCGTAGAGAAATTGTCGTCCAGCAATATTATCCCCGCGGCCTCGCGCGCGACCGCCGTTCCTTTTTTTCCCATCGCTATGCCGATAGTGGCTTTCCTGAGCGCCGGCGCGTCATTGACCCCGTCTCCCGTCATCGCGACGATCTCTCCGTTTGCCTGCAGTGCCTCAATAATCAGATACTTTTGATCAGGATGAATACGCGAAAAAATATTTCTGTTTTTAACAACCTCCTGGATTTGTTCTTTAGTCATCGTACTAAGTTCGTGCCCTTCGACCACCGATCCATCAACCCCAAAACCAATGCGGTCCGCGACGGTTCTTGCCGTCAGCGTATGATCTCCCGTGATCATCATAACCCTGATTCCGGCAGCCTTGCAGATCGCAAGCGATTCCTTTACGCCAAACCGCGGCGGATCGCTCATCGCAATAAGTCCGGCAAATTGGAGTTTTGAAGTTATAAATTCGTTACAATCAATCGCGCTGTTGGTCTTCGCTATTGCCACTACCCGAAAGCCGTCTTCGGCCAATTTCTCATACGCCGTCCTAATCTCATAACGGGATTTCTCATCCAAATCACAAATTTCTACTACAGATTCCGGAGCGCCGACGGTGTATTGGTAGCATAATTTATCGGTTCCCTGCCAAATATGATTTACCAGCTTGGTCGAGGCGTCAAAAGTGCCGTCCTTCAGCAATGTAAAACCATCATAAAAATTATCTGACAAAATTTTCTTTGCTTTCGCAAAACGCTGCATTTCTATTTCCATCGGATCAACCGCTATTCTTTCAAAGGCAAGTACGGCCGCCTCGATAAACGGAGCGATCGGTTTAAAATCATCAATCGACTTAACGTCAATTAACTTTCCCTCTAAATAAATTTTTTCTATCGACATCTTACCCTCAGTAAGGGTGCCGGTTTTATCAACACAGATGGTAGTCACGGACCCGAGTATCTCCACCATTGCCATTTTGCGCACCAGCGCGTTACGCTTTCCGAGACGCCACACGCCCATCATCAAAAACACACTGAAAACAATTGGAAATTCTTCGGGAATGATCGACATCGCGATCGTAAGAGTGCCGAGAATACCCTTTAACAACCCTTGTTCGCGGCCTATTACAATTCCAATAAATAGCGCGACGATGACCGCGATGACAGCCAACTCCCTGACCAGGCGATGGACCTTTCTTTGAAGCGGCGTCGGAGACTCGACGATGTTGGCCAGCAAATTACCAAGTTTTCCGTACTGAGTTTCGCCGCCGGTCGCGAGTACGACCATTTGGGCTTCGCCTTGTACGATCATTGTGCCTTGAAATAATTTGCCTTCCGCTTTTTTCTCATCTGAATATTGCGCCCTCACAACCGGAGTAGATTCACCGGTCAGAATGCTTTCATCCACCATTAACCCGGGCGATCGAATAATAGCGCCGTCGGCCGGAACTTTATCTCCGGCAGATACATATATAACATCGCCTGGAACCAGTTCCTGGATAGACATTTTACTGAGGATGCCATCGCGGAATACATGACATTTTTCAATCAAAATATTATCAAGCATCTCCAAGGTACGATCGGTGCGACGCTCTTGAAAGTACTCGATCATGATAACCGGAATAATCGAAAGCGCAAAAATCAGTGTTTCAAGATGAGTACCAATGAAAAAATATACGACCGTTGTCGCGATGAGGATCAACAACATCGGCTCTGAAATTATGCCCCAGAGCAACTGAAATGAATTTTTCCGCCGCCGCCCGGGCCTGATATTTTTCCCATATTCCTTGACCCTCACTTCCGCGTCAAGCGAAGACAAGCCCCGGTAGGAACTCAATAGAAATTTATCGCTAAATTCGAGGGACATATATCTGTTATTATAGCACACCAGCGCTAATGCTTCCAAAACCGTCCTTCTTCAAACATCTGCCGCTTCCACTCATAGAAGTGAAGATACTCGCTCAAATCAAGGTTACCTGAGAGATTCGGCCCTGCTGCGCGCTGAATTTCAGTTGGAATGTTATAATCGACTTTTCGTTTACCGGAATCCGTAACCTGATTGATATACAAACCGAGCTCATGCATCCCAAGCAAACTCGGATAATCTTTACGATCATCAAAAATCGAATGCCCCTCAAACGAATTGGGTTGATTGATGTTTAACATTTGCAGGATGGTGGGAGTGAGGTCGAGTGCGGTGCCGATGAGCACCAGCACGATCATCATGGTGACCATGAGCAGGCGCGGGTGTTCCACCAGCGGGCCGAGCCAGCCGGTGAGTGTGGACGGCAGGTCGGCCAGCGTGATCATG
>CAYHHR010000006.1:0-2881 GCA_964356495.1 uncultured Gammaproteobacteria bacterium
GAGGAATAAACATTTACTTCTTTCGGAAGAACCGAATCCGGCACATACATCACCAGAAAATTTTGATCGTAGTAAGTCAGAGTTTTGGCATCCTCGGGAAAAAGGTCTTTCGTGAGAGCTCCCGGAAATATCGCGTGATCTGCCACCGCGATCACAATGGTATTTTTATAAAGCTCACTTTGTTTAAACTCCAGCCAGAATTTGCCGAAAGCATCATCCGTTGTATGTAACATATTCAACACCGGCCTCGATCCATCATCATAATTCACCGCGTCCTTCGCGAGATCAAACGGCGGATGCGTATCGACGGTCGCGAGGGTCAGGAGGAACGGCTGGGGTGCTTCCTTCATAAATTTAAAAACGGTCGGAAACAGCTGGTGATCGGAATACCCCCAGGAAAGCGGCTTGCCGGAAATATAATTTTTCAATTCCGAAGTGCCGAAAATTTTATCAATCCCCATGCTGGTAAATATTCCATCCTTGTTAGCGAATTCCTTGTCCACCGCCGTCACATAGGCCGCGTATTTGTATCCGGCTTGTTTTTTTAGGACTTCCGGCAGGCAAAGCAGATGGTGATTCTGCATTTTACGTTCTTCCTGAATTTCATTGTGACCGGTCGGCGGCAGGAATGAACAAAATTGAGACAAATTTCCCGTGATGCTAGGAGTCGAGGCGTTATAATAATTTTTGAAAATCGTGCTGTGCGGATCCTTCGAAAATTCTAACAAATTCGGCGTGACATTTTTATATTTTGAATTATAAACGTCGGAGAGTCTGGCGCTGAACGATTCAAGCTCAATAATCAAAATATTCGGCTTTGACTTCAGCAGCCGATCCGGCAAATAACGCGTCGAGGTCGGAGTAAATATTTCCGATCTGGAATTTACGTAGAACTTATCCGGCTCATAGGCCAATCCGAATTTTAATAATTTTTTCTGAAGTCCCGGATCAAGCGCGCGCGTTACTTCCTTGCCAAGATAATAATTAAAAAAAGATTTTGTGATTACAAACTCGGGGGTGTTGCGAAACGACGCGAGAAGAAAAAAAATCATCAGCGCTAACGCGATAACAACGTAATTGTAATAATTGACTATTGGCTTACGGACTTTTCGTTGATTTTTTACGGTATTGATCAAAAGATAAGCCAATAAAACCAAAACCGCAAGCGCGCCGAAAACAAGCAGATATAACGCATTGTTCCAAATCAAGGCGCTGGCGTCGCTGGCGTGTTCGACGGCTACCGGGCTGAAATACAGACCTGAATAATATAGAATTCCAAGATTGACTACCCAAACGGCCAGACCAAAAATAAACAACGCCAGCCAAATAACTAACGGCGCATGCCGCCAAAAACCCCTTAAACGCGATTGGCCCAGACCGGCAATCGCGAAGCCGAACATCCAGAATGCCACCATCGCCAATGATCGGAAGAAAACAATATCAAAAAAACGGATATTGCTGTCCAGAATATAATAATGGTACGCGGAATATTGCAAGATCGCCTCAACGAGAAATAAAAAACCGGACAACAAAAAAATCGTTCGATTCGCGGCTTGCCACTCCTTACCATTCGAATGCAGTCCGAGGACTCTTTGGGTACGCCAAAAAAATAAGCAAAAAATTACTAAAAAAAATACTAAACTCAACCATTCACGGGTTGAGAAGAAAACCAAGAAAAATAAGGAAGCAAAAAAATATAACTCCGCCAAATATGCCAAAAATGTTTCTCTCCAAAAAATATCACGCCCGGAGCGCCGCGCCAAAAACCGATAGCAGATCGCAAAAAGATAGAAAATCAAAGTGACCGCCACCAACAACGCCAGATTCTTACCGAGAAAAACGAATTTAGGATGACGGTTAAAATGATACCAACCCCAACCCGCGGCTATAAAAAAAGAACCGAAGAAAATATAAAGTCTCCCCGGGGCTCCTAAAAATTTCTTTAAACCGCGAAAAAATACCATACCTTGCGCCCTACTCCTCCGGCTGGTATTCCTTGTTTCCACGAGCGATAGTTTTGGATTTTTTTTCGTTGCCGCGTAATTTTTGTTTGTACTTTTTCAGTTCGGCCTCAAGCTCGTCCCGCAAAAAATCAATGGCTGAATAGATATCCTTGCCCGTCTTCTTGCCAAACAGATCCGCGCCCGGCACGTCCATCTTGCATTCAGCGTAAAATATCTCGCCTTTCTGATGATGGCGCGTTTCCATACCCAAGGTTACGACCGCTTTTTGAATCCTGTCAAAAAATTTTTCAAGATTGCTCAGTTTTTTTTCGACGTACTGTTCCATGGCTGCTGTTAGTTCGAGCTGTTTGCCAGCGGTCGTGATTTGCATAGAATTATTTAATTATATGAACTTCCTCCTCGAGAATAACTTTGAAGTTATTATACACCCGCGTTTTAACTTCATCAACTAGCTTCAAGACATCGGCCTGCGTGGCGTTATTAAAATTAACGATAAAATTACCGTGCTCTTTGGAAACCATGGCGCCGCCGACCAGAGTTCCTTTGAGACCGGCCTCATCAATAAGTTTACCGGCTGGTAACTCCGCGCTTGGATTTTTAAAAAAACTGCCGGCCGATGGATGCGGCGGATAATAACCGTTGCGTCGTTTGACGATTTCCTGCATCTGCAGAAGGCTTTTTATCGGTTCACCCGGCGCCAATCCGAACCAAGACTTCAACACTACGGCCTTATTGTGTTTAAAAAAACTATCACGATAACCAAAACCGCATTCGCCGCCTCCGATCTGGACCACTTCCCCATCGATCCATGCTTCCACCTTGGTCAAGCAACCGGCGACGTCGCCGCCCGCCGCGGCGGCGGGGGCGCGCGCCGCGCCCCCCGCGGGCCCCGGGAGGGCGGGGGGCCCTGCGAGCCC
>CAYHHR010000006.1:2891-37901 GCA_964356495.1 uncultured Gammaproteobacteria bacterium
AATCACTATACACAAAACGGCATTCGCCGCCTCTTATGTGCACAAATAACCATTCTATCATTTCATCCACGTTCGCCACCGCGCCGCCGCCGGCGCCGCCCGCCGCGCCGGCGTTCCCCCGAACCGCGCCCCCCACTGTCCCCGGTATGCCGGCTGACCATTCAAGCCCGCTAAGACTGTTCCTGGCGGCAAAATTTGTAAGAAAAGAAAAACTGAGACCGCTGTCGGCTTCGATTGTTTTGTTCTGAATTCCGATAGCGCCGGTTTTGTTCCTGATAACAACACCCTCGTAAACATCGTCCGGCAACAAAATATTTGAACCGCCACCGATCACGAAATAATCCACTCCGATCGCGGACAAAAAATCTAGCGCCTTAATCAATTTATTTTTATCTTCCACCTCCAACAATATTTCCGCCGACCCGCCGATTTTGAAGGTCGTAAATTTAGCCAAAGGAGCGTTTACCTTGACTTTGCCAAAATCCTTCAATTTTTTATAAACTAAAGCGTCCATATTCGAAATGAGTGAGCGCAGTTATTAAGCTGGACTAATAACTGTCGAACGAATGAGAATATATGTGGCGAAGCCCATATAGTTGCCAAAAACCCTCATTTCTCCTATAATAAATGCACTATGAAAAAAACCTTTCTAAAACAGCCAGTGGTATACGTTTCTCGCGATCTCGAACGAGCGATCGCACTAAAACCTCAAAAAGGTTATTTCATTATATCAAACAGTTCGCCATTTGCGAAGAGCCTGCAAAAGACCAACCCGAATATCATTTTAGTTTCAAAACCGGAGTTGCTTGACACGCATGAACTTCTTCAGCAGTCAAAGATAAAAAAATTTATCAACTCAATTCCAAATCGGCAGTTGGTGGTTTTTAAAAATACCGCTCTAATCGAAAAAATTTGCAGTGAAAATAACTGGACGCTTCTGAATCCAAGCGCGCGGCTCGCCGCCACGATCGAAGAAAAAATTTCTCAGCTTGAGTGGCTGAGCAAATTGCAAAAATTTCTGCCACCCCACGAAGTAACGATCGGAAAAAATCTGAAATGGAAAAACGAAAATTTTATTGTTCAATTCAACCGCGCGCACACCGGCAGCGGGACGATGCTCATGAAATCCAAAAATGATGTTTGGAAAATTCAGAAGAAATTTCCGGAGCGGCCAATTCGGGTCACGAAATTTATTGAAGGACCGGCTCTCACCAGCAACAACATCGTCTGGGGCGACAATGTTTTGCACGGGCCAATCATGTACCAGATCACCGGCCTCTCCCCCTTTACCAAAAATAAATTCGCAACTATCGGCAACGATTGGGAACTCGGAAACGGAATGCTAAGTGATCCAGAGTGGAATAGTTATAAAAATATTGTTGAGGAGGTGGGTTCGAAACTCGCGAAGGACGGCTGGCGGGGCTTATTTGGAATTGATGCGATACTAGATTCGAAGAACGATAAAATTTATCTAATTGAAATCAATGCCAGGCAGCCAGCTTCAACAACCTACGAGTCTGAACTGCAAAAAACGAACACCACTTTTGAGGCGCACCTCTCGGCTCTGCTCGGCCTTCCAAACAATAAATTTGTTCTGACCCAGGTTACTGCCGGCGCGCAGATTATTCAGCGGGTGCCAAATTCCCCGCTTGGGCGCCTGCCCGCCGAAGTGGTGGGGGGTAGGGGTGGGTTGGCTGGCAAAAGTCTAAAGTCTAAAATCCGAGGTCTAATCTCCCTTGGCCTTAACGTCATTTTATATACGAACAAAGAACCGGAAACGGACCTGTTGCGCATTCAGAGCAAAAAGGGTATAATGTTAGCCAATAATCAGTTCAATGAACTTGGCGAAAAAATTCAAAAAATCCTAAGCTGAACATGCTTTCCTCTCTCGCTGAAGAACTCATCGACGAATATTTCAACTTGCCTTTTCCAGGCGTCGCCGGTGTGCGCTGCCCGTATTTTAATAACACTCGTAAACGCAGCCGCGGGCAGCTCAGGACTCTGGTCGGAAAGGGAACTCCAAAAGAAATTGTTGAGGAAAGCAAAATAATTTCAACTCAATATCACCTCGGAATCTTTGAGAATGATTGCTCGGTCTGCAAACAAAACCTCACGCCGGACGATATCCGAAAATTCATGATAGACCATGATCTCGGCATCGAATGCTCAGGATTTGTCAGCCAGGTACTGAGAGTACATTACATAGAATCAAAGGGCGTTGATTTCGCCAGAAAAATTTACATCTACCCCATTTCAAAATTTTTACGATATGTAATTTCAATCCTGCGTCCGATTGAAAATATCAATGTGCAGGTTTTGGCCGATGATCGGAACAGCACCACAGTCAATTTGGGAGAGGCGGCGGCCGGCGATATTATTACGATGCTCGACACCCATCCTACAAAAAAAATAAACCATGTCATGCTGATTCGGGACGTGAAAGACAATAAAATTCAATATGTTCATGCCAGGACCTGGAGCAGTGAAGGAAGGTATGGTCATGGGATAATGAACGGAACAATCGAAATAATCTATCCGAAAGATAATTTGATATCACAACGCTGGACAGAAAAAAACCTCAGCGGAGAACAAAACGAAACATTCCTTGAGGCCAGGCGCGCCAAAGTATTACAAATTCGCCGCGTTAAAATTTAACTATGCCAAGCGCATTTTCAATTCAAATACTTCAGCAATCATTGCTACTTCTGATCGGTGCGACGGTTTTAGGATTCGCTCTCGCGCCAATTCTGACGACTATTCTTTATAAATATAAAATTTTGCGCAAGGCGGAATTTGATTATACCTTGCAGGGCGAACGCGGCGTTAAAGCCGGCACGCCGGTGATGGGCGGCCTCCTCGTAATTTTTGTGGTCCTTATCATCACGATGCTTTTCAATTGGGATCGGCGCTATACCTACGTACCGATCGGCGCGATGGCAATCTCCGCCCTCCTCGGCGCCTCTGATGACCTCTTGAATGTTTTTGGAGGCAAGCGGCGTCTGCGCAACGTCAGACATTCGCTCACCCTGATCCGCGTTCACCGGAAATGGTTCATGAAAATTTGGCACGCCGTCACTCTGCCCTGGACCGCTTTTCGCGAACTGACCTCGATATTCGGTTCGAAGCAAGACCGCGGCATCCAAACGCATGAAAAATTATTTTTGCAATTTATCGCTGGCGCCATCACCGCTTGGTGGGTTTATTCCAAATTGGGACAGAATTGGCACACGCTCTGGATTCCTTTTGACGGCTCGATCGACGTCGGCTGGTTCATTATCCCGATTATTATTTTCTTCGTCATGTTCACCGCCAACGCCGTGAACATCGCCGATGGACTGGATGGATTAGTTGGCGGCTCGCTCATTATGGCGTTTCTCGGCCTTGCCATCCTCAGTTGGACCGAGGGTCGAACGGCCTTTACGCCATTTAATATGACCGTGATCGGCGCTCTAATCGCCTATACCTACTTTAACGTCAAACCGGCGCGGTTCCAAATGGGCGACGTTGGTTCGCTCGGACTCGGCACCCTCCTCGCTATCAACGCGATCGCCATCAACAAAACCCTGCTTCTCCCTCTGCTTGGTTTTATTTTTTACATTGAAATTTTTTCCGTAATTTTGCAAGTATTCTTCCGTCGTTTGCTTGGACGTAGATTATTTAAAATGGCGCCACTGCACCATCATTTCGAACTGATCGGCTGGAACGAAGAAAAAATCGTGATGCGATTCTGGATTATTCAAGCTTTCGTGGTAATCGTGGCGGTCTGGATCGCGTTACGCTAAGCTTGCTCTATGTATCTAAAGTGGGACCAAAAAACTATCACTGACTTTTCGAGCGAAAACATAAACATCTTGTACAACCAAGGTTTTCTTTTTGGTCGGCTTGGCCGAGGAATTATGGATCAGACCAGGAGCGTTCGGATCGACCTCTCAAAATTTGAGCTGTCGAGTGAAAATCGCCGAATTATGAAAAAAACCGCCGGCCTTCAAATCACCAACCAAGCGATCCCCTACCATTCCTATGATTGGAACATCGGCAAACTCGGAAAAGATTTTTATGACGCGAAGTTCGGCGAAAAAACCTTCAGCGCCAATAAAATTAAAGAATTGCTGACGGACAATAAGAAAAGTAATTTTAACAAACTGCTAATTTATAAATCCGAAGCAGAAACTCTGGGATATGCAATCTGCCGTGAGACTGACGAACTTCTGCATTACTGCTATCCGTTTTATAACCTCAAAAAGGATTTCCCAAACCTCGGTCTCGGCATGATGCTCCGAGCAATCCTCTGGGCAAAAGAAACCAACAAGCAATATCTCTACCTTGGCTCCGCCCAACGACCAACCGATACCTACAAATTGCAGTTTGAAGGGTTAGAGTGGTTTGATGGACAACGCTGGTCGGATGATTTAATTGAGTTAAAACATATTTTAGGTTAGAAATCATTTTCTAGATTCGCCTAATTGTCTCATTGCTTCATTGTTACATTGTTAACAATTGAACAATCGAACAATTGAACAATGTAACATATGAAACACATCCACTTTATCGGCATCTGCGGCGTTGCGATGAGCGCGCTTGCCATCGCCTTCAAGGAAAAAGGCTGGAAGGTCACCGGTAGCGACGCGGGTTTTTATCCGCCGATTTCTACAAACCTCGAAGAACACCAAATTGATTTTTATTCCGGCTGGCATCCCGAGAGAATCGGTAAGCCTGATCTTGCGGTCGTCGGTAATGTCGCTGGTTCCACCAACCCTGAATGGCTCTATATCCAAACAGAAAAACTAAATTTCAAATCATATCCCGAAGTGATCACGGAATTTTTTGTAAAAACTGAATCAATTGTCTGCGCCGGCACTTTCGGCAAAACAACTTCAACCGCCCTGCTCAGCTGGATATTTATAAACAACGGCCAAAATCCCAGCTACATGTTCGGCGGTCTCTGCCAAAACAAACTGCCCTCGGCGCGGATGGCAAACGGTAAATACAGCATTCTCGAAGGCGACGAATACAAATCGGCCCGTTGGGACTCTCGCCCTAAATTTGCTCACTACCGACCGAAACACCTCCTGCTAACGGCGGTGCAATGGGACCATGCTGATATTTACAAAACCGAAAAAGATTATCTTGAGGTTTTTCAACAATTAGTGAAGCGGCCCAAGGGAATCCTGATTGTTTCCGATCGAGTTCAAAATATTTCCCTGCCAAAGAAAAAAATAATCTATGGAACATCTGAAAATGCCATCTACCGATACAGCGATGTCGAAGAACTTTCAACCGGCATCCGCTTCAATATTAAACATAGTAACAAAACCTATGCGGTAAATTCGCCGTGCCTCGGCGAATACATGGCCGACAATGTTACCGGCTGTTTTGCGATGGCAAACGAACTCGGCCTCAAACCGGAGAAAATTTTGGAAAGTGTGAAGTCATTCGTCGGCATGAAACGACGATTGGAAAAACGCCACGCCGGCAATGTTACAGTCATTGATGACATCGCGCACTCCCCTGCCAAAGCGGCAACGGTTTTAAAAACACTTCGCAAAATTTATACCGGAAAAATTATCGCCGTTTTTGAACCTAATACCGGAAACCGCCGGTTGGAATCTATCCAAGGTTATGAGGGAGCGTTTATAAATGCCGACGAAGTCATTATTCCCCGCTTAACTAAGCTTAAGCAAGACAGTGGCAATGAAAAATTGCTTGAAGGCGATGATCTTGCCGCGGTAATAAAAAAATCCCAGCCAAACACGATCAATATTAATGACGACGACGAACTGATAAAATATTTAATAAAAAAAGCCGAACCCAGTTCGGTTATTGTTTTTCTCGGCAGTCACGGCTTCCGCGGCATGATTGAGGATGTGGTAAAAAATATTGGATAAAATCAGCTGTCATCCCATTCGCTTCGCTCAGAATGACAACATCACTTTATCTCTCTCACTTCCAGCAAATTTACGTTCCCTGCTTGCCCCACCGGTTCACCAGCAACAATAATCATCTTGTCGCCTACTTTGCCGAATTTATTGCTTTTCAAATAAACAATCGAACGATCGACAAACTCTTCTATATTTCGGCAAGGCGGCGTAATGAAAGCTCTCACACCCCAGGAAAGATTTAGTTGACGCATTACTAATTCGTCGCTGGTAGCCACATAGATCGGCACGTTGGGACGAATCTGACTAAGGAGACGACCAGTTTCACCGGACATTGACCCGGCCAAAATAAACTTTGCCCCGGTCTCCTCAACGAGCAGACGCGATAATTTACTGATCGCCTCTTCGGTATTAACCTGCCGCTTGAATGGCGGCATCGGCAAATCATCATACGTTGATTTCTCGGTGCTCAGAATGATTTCAGACATGATTTTGACGGTTTCAACCGGATATTTTCCCGCGGCGGTTTCGTTGGTAAGAAGCAAAGCATCCGCATGATCGATCACGGCATTAGCGACGTCGGAAACCTCGGCGCGGGTCGGACGAGGATTCTCCCGCATCGAATCAAGCAACTGAGTAGCGACAATTACCGGCTTGGATGCCAGTCGCGCCGCGTCGATAATTTTCTTTTGTATCAGGGGAACCTCCTGACGCGGCAATTCAATCCCAAGGTCGCCGCGCGCGACCATGATGCCATCCGCGACCTCGATAATGCTTTTTAGATTATCAACCGCTTCATGTCGTTCAATTTTAGCAATTATCATGATGGGGTGCGAAAGCGTCATTTTTTCCTCCTTTAAAAATTGCTCGATCAAAAAACGAATATCGATAATGTCACTAGCTCCGCTCACAAACGAAAGACCGACCATGTCGATGCCAACTTTAACTCCAAATCGAAGATCGTCCCGATCCTTTTCACTCATCGCAGGAATATGTAATTTGCTGTCCGGCAAATTTAAACCCTTGTGAGACAAAACCACTCCGCTTTCAACCACTTGAGTCACGATACGAGACCCTTCGATCTTTTTTATTTTAAGTTCAATTCGTCCATCATCTATCAAAATGCGTTCGCCAGCTGAGAGATTTCGATATAAATCCGCCTGGTCAATCGGCAACGGTCCCCCAACTTTATAAGTTACCTTGGCATCAAGCTCAATGCTTTCGCCCTCCTTCAGGGTAACACCGCCATCAGGAAGCATGCCGATGCGAATGCGAGGACCTTGCAAATCCTGGAGAATTGCTATCGGCTCACCCATCTTCTCCGCGACCTCGCGAAGTTTTTTTACCGTTTTTTCGTGCCATTCGTAATTTCCGTGAGCAAAATTAAGCCGAGCAAAATTCATGCCGGCCTTAATCATTTTTTCCAATATTGCTTTATCTTCGCAAGCGGGACCAATCGTGGCCCCGATTTTCGTAAATTTAAACATAAGGGATTTATTTAGCGCCAAGTACCGCCCTCAGACTCGCTTTTTGCTCTTCACTAATAGGCAACAGTTTCAATAACTCATCAACCGATCCCTTATTACCCGCCGTCGAAGTCGCGCCAGTTGAACCCATAAGAGAAAGTAACGGCAGATATTTAGTTTCGAGGCCGCGCAAAAGCGACGGTAGATACCAAATTGAGAGGGCGGTCGGAACTACGACCAACAATAAAAACAAAACCCAACCCCAAACTGATTTCCAAAACAGCTTGCTGTTTATCTTTCGCGTTTGCTCGTAAATTATTTGCGACCATTTAAGATTTTTCTCAAGCAATTCACGCAAAGCTTCCGGGCTGACGTCTTTCTTTGGAGCTTCTACCAGAGCTTCGGCAACTCCCCCTTGCCCCCTCTTAGTAAGAGTGGGATTCGAGGTGTCCCCCTCTGCCAGAGAGGGGGACAGAGGGGAGTGGGAGTTTTCTTTTTGCGCCTTGGGATATTTGAACATACACTTGTCTATTTCTTGCTTTTAAGTTTCTTCAATTCTTTTTCAAAAGTTTTTACATCCTTGAAATCGCGGTAGACACTCGCAAAACGCACATAAGCAATCTTGTCAAAATTGTGGAGCTGCTTCATAACAATTTCTCCGATATCCTTACTGGAAATCTCGCGACGTTTCTTTTTTTGAATGTCTCTTTCAATCAAATGAATCAGTCGATGAAATTTCTCCTGTGTGTAAGGACGTTTGGTTAGGGCGCGGCGCACTCCGCTCTCAACTTTTTCTCTGAGGTAACTCTGCCTATCGCCATTTTCCTTGACGACGATGACATCAAGCAACTCAACCTCCTCTACCGTAGAGAAACGATAGTGGCACTTGTTACACTCTCGGCGTCGACGAACCGAAAGTCCATCGTCAGAAGCGCGCGTGTCGAGCACGCTCGTCTCCTCATAATTACAAACTGCGCAATTCATAAATTTTACCCCCCCATCTTACGTCGAATAAAAGCCGGAATTTCGAGTTCCTCATCAGTGGCGGCAGACGAAATTTTGCCATTCGTCGCGCTCATCGGACTAGCCGGGGCGGCCGCAATCGATGGCCCTTTCTGGACGATTGTTTTAAAACGCTTTTCCTCTTCCTCTTCTTCCTTCTGAGCTTTACGGAGGAAATTACTCGGCATATATTTCGCGCCCGTAAAAAAACTGGTACTGGTTTCCTCTTCCTTCGGCGCTGCCGGTCGACGATTGTCAAATCCGGTCGCGACCACCGAGATCCTCATACTGCCGGTCATTGATTCGTCGATAATGGCGCCAAATATTATCTTGGCGTCAGCGGCAGCCGAGCTGGTAATAATCTTGGCCGCCTCGCTTACTTCATTCATTGAAAGATCGGATCCACCGGTAATAGTAAATAAAATTCCGCTGGCGCCGTCGATCGAAAGTTCGAGAAGCGGACTGGAAATCGCCATCTTGGCGGCTTCGGCCGCGCGATTCTCGCCGGTGCCGGTGCCGATACCCATCAAAGCAGACCCGGTGTCGCGCATAATTGTTTTCACGTCGGCGAAATCCACATTGATGAGACCGGGAATGGTGATGAGCTCGGAGATTCCCTGCACTCCCTGCCGCAACACATCATCGATAATTTTAAAAGCCTCAAGCAATGGTGTTTTTTTATCAATAATTTGCAAAATTCGATCATTGGGAATCGTGATGATCGCATCAACATTCCTGGAAAGATCCTCCCAGCCTTTGTCGGCAATCCGGTTGCGTTGCGGGCCCTCAAACGCAAATGGTTTGGTGACAACAGCGACCGTCAGCGCGCCCATCTCCTTCGCGATCTGCGCGACCAAAGGTGCCGCTCCCGTACCGGATCCGCCGCCGAGCCCGCAGGTGATAAATACCATATCGGTATCCTTAAGCGCCTCGCGAATTTCGTTTTGGGATTCTTCGGCGGCCTTGCGTCCGACTTCCGGGTCCATCCCGGCGCCAAGACCCCTGGTAATCGTCTTTCCGATATTAATCTTGTGCGGAGCGCTGTTGTAATGCAAAGCCTGCACATCAGTATTCATCGCGATGAAATCAACGCCACGAATTTTACTTGCCATCATGCGATTGATAGCGGCTCCACCGGAACCGCCAACGCCAATAACTTTGATCTTGGCGAATGCTTCCATATCCGGTTTAACTTGCGGCATAAAATTATCATTAATTGCTTGAACAAATTTTGTATTCACCCCCTATTAATAAAATAAGCGAAAGCCATGCTTCGCAAGATAGTGTATCGGTTTACTAATTTCATGTCAAGAAACAAACAAAGTTAGGGTATAAGCGCCTTTACCCACTTCTTTAAACTACTGCCGGCCCGGCTTACGCCTCCCAACCCCCAACCTTTTTTGGCAGTATCGTTCCAACCCTCGTTCAACATTTTACTCCCCCATTTTACAAGTCCGACAGCGGTTGAAAATGATAAATCATTTACCTTGTCGGTCACGCTGATAACGCTGAGCGGATAACCCAAAACGGCCGGCAATCGCAATTGCTTCTTCGCGAGTTCGGTCAATCCGGCCAACTTCGATCCGCCGCCGGTAAATACAACTCCGGACGGCAAAAGCGAGTTGCGCTTAATGCGAATTAACTCGGCGTCTATTTTTTGTAAGATTTCTTCCACTCTGGCCTCAATAATCTCGCTTAGATATTGCTTCTTGATCATCTCGTGTTCTGGAGCGCCGAGAGAGGCTAGATCGATCTCTTCACGTTTGGAAATTTGACCCGGGGTACAATCGCCATATTCGATCTTCACAGCTTCCGCGATATCAATAGAGGTCCGAAGGCCGATCGCGATATCATTGGTGATATGCTCGCTGCCTATAGGCAGGATCGCGGTGTGGATAATTTCCCCTTGCTCAAATACTACCAGGCTGGTGGTAGAAACGCCGATATTCACCACCATCACGCCGATCTCTTTTTGTCGTGGCGTAAGGACAGCCTCGGCCGCCGCAAGAATACTAAGAACAAGATCCTCAATATTGAGTCCGGTCCGATAGACCGCTTTGGTGAGATTTTTTATTTGCGAAGAAGATCCGAGGATAATCTGAGAATCAACCTCGAGACGAATGCCGGTCATACCAACCGGATCTTTAACATTAGACTGGCCGTCAATCGTAAAATATTTCGGCAAAACATGCAGGACATCATAGTTCAACGGCGTCGCAATCGCGCGCGAGGCCTCGATCGCCCGATGAACATCCTCGACAGAAATTTCATTGTCAACTTTGGAGACTGCCACTACGCCTTTACTATGCTGAGAAATTATATGCAAACCGGATATACCCACCCAAGCGCTGTCGATCGGCACGCCAACCATCCGCTCGGCGCTCTCCAAACATGCCGAAACTGAGGAGACAACATCCTCAATACTATTTATGACACCCCGGCTGACTCCGGCGGACGGCACCGAAGCCGCGCCAAGAATCTGAAGTTCAGAGTTTTCCTCGCCATCACCGCGATTCGCCATTTGTCCGATCGCGAGGCGAATTTGCGAGGAACCAATATCCAGGCCGGCAATGAGTGGTTGTATGTCTTTTCGCATAAGTATGAAAAATCCCAATTACCAAACCCCAATGTCCAATCATGTTTGGAATTTGGTCATTGAAATTTGGGGCTTGTCGCTAGTATACACTATTTCAGTAAACTGATAAAGTGCGGCAGTAAAATAATCAGTCCAATGATCAGCGCCCCGAGCGCGGTTATCAGCACAGCTCCCGCCATCAAATCTTTTACTACGCCAACATATGGATGCACGCGCGGCTTGAACATATCGCTAAAATTCTCGAGCGCGGTGTTCAAAATTTCCATCGTTAAGACCATCACCGCGAGGAGGATAAGAACCACGGTTTCCCAAGGTCGAAGCGGCAACAAAATTATCGCGATTAAAATAAAAAAACTCAATACTAGCTGAATCCGAAAATTTTGTTCCTTTCGATAAATATATGCAATCCCCCGCCAGGCGTCGACAAAACTGCGTTTAAATCTTTGGAATGAGAACATAAATTATTATAAGTGCTTCTTGATAATTTTTTCCTGCAGGGCAAACATTTTTTTCGCATCCTTGTCCTTAATATGATCATAGCCGACCAGATGCAGAAGCCCATGAACCAACATGCGCGCGAATTCTTCCTCAACCAAAATTTTGTATTCTTTGGCCTGGCGAACGATCTGCGGATAACAAATAAAAATTTGGCCTAAAAAGTTTCCGGGCATTTCACCACCCTCCAGCCAAGAAAATGACAGCACGTCGGTAACTTTATTTTTTCCTCGATACTTTGCGTTTAACGACTTGATTTTTTTCTCTCCAACGATTGTCACTTCGACCGTGCCGCGAATTTTTTTTTCATGCCGCGCGGCGAACGAAACGACTTTCTTTACCGACCCACCCCTTCCCCCCACCACTTCGGCGGGCAGGCGCCCTAGCGGGGACTTCGAAAAAATAATATCAAGCATAACAAAATTAGCGGCCGCTGGAAGTACTGACCGTTGAAGTCGAAATGACTTCCTCCAAATTGGGCAGCACGGCATCGCTCTCGCTTGAATTACGGAAACTACGCGCCATCATTCCGATAACCGCCCGATAATTAACCACGATAGAATTCGTCACATGATAAATCATGACGTAAAAATGGTCCTGATCGGAAAAATAATAAACCAGTTTGTCGTTCCGCATCTTGCCAACACTGCCAAATACAGTTTTAAAATCAACCAACGCGTCAAGTTTCTCACCGGTCGCGTTTAATGGAAACCCATCCTCAAGGGTTTGATTCGGCGTACGATCAAAAACCCTGACCTCAATATTTTCGCCGCTGAGCGTGCTAAACAGCATATCGCGATAATCCGGATCAACATTGCCGAGCGCCCAGCTCGTTGGGTAATACAATTTATACTTATAAACCGGATTCAAAAATTCCTTAACATCTGAAGGTCCGATCAGACGCGCCGGAGCATACTCGGTCGGGCTATAAAGGTGATAAATTTCAGTACCATCATTATAACTATCACCATCCGTATCAGGTTTTCCCGGATCGGTACCGAATAACTCCTCCTCCACGTCAGTCAAACTATCATGATCCATGTCCGCGCTATCACCGAGTAAAATTGAAGGAAATTCAAGGAGCCCGCCGCTGAGCGAAGCTAGCGGCGTAGTGGTCGCTACCGGAGCGGTCGATGTCACGATCTCAACCGACGCGGTACTAGTCGGCGCGGCCGTAACTATCGGAGGTAAAACAGCCGGGGTAATTTTAACCGGAGGCGATTTTGGAACAGACGGCGCGCGGCCAATCGTTCGCCAATAATAAATTCCAGCGCCGACTAAAAATACTACGAACAAACCGACTGAACCGATAATTAAAAATTTCCGACTGCCTAGGACACTCACCGCATTTTTACCGGGTGAGACTGTTTTAGGCGGCGCTGGTTTGGTTTTGACGGGAAGAGGAAGGCTGCCGACTGTCCTCTCAACATTCCTAAATTTGATTACCGGATTTTGCCCAGCATAAAACTCCATCGGGATCGTGGAAACCGAAACCTTACTTCCGCCACTAGACTGAACTGTTTTATCTTTCGACATCCAAAGCATAAATTTATTTGGAAACCTGTTGTTTGATAACGAAAGTTTCGTAATTTACGGTCGATGTTCCAATCGGGGTATTAGTAACAAATCTTACCACGAGCAAAGGCGAATTCTTGAGCACTCCTCCTTTGACGAGAGGGTCATAACCATTTTTTATTTCGCTGCCGTCATTAAACCCATCGCCATCAGTATCCTTTTTCAAAGGATCAGTATGCCATATTTTCACCTCGTCGCCATCGCTAAGGCCATCGCCGTCGGTGTCAGGATTGTTCGGGTCGGCGCCGAACGCCTTTTCTTCGGCATTCGAGAGACCATCGCCGTCAGAATCAACGTCGCCGAATAAAATATTCGAACTTTGATTGCCCGCAACATTGGTAGTTGTTGGTTTCGACGCTACCGGTGCCGGCGCCGGCGCGGGTTTATTTTGAGTTACCGGTAATGCGATCGAGCCGGCGCGAAATTTCCCCCATACCGCAAATCCTCCATAACCAAGCGCTCCGATAATTCCAGCCATCAAAAACCAAAACAAAATTCTCCCGACATTTGGTTTAACCCTCATCCGATCTACCGTAGGTTCGAGCTGTGGCATGATCTGGGTTTTTATCGGCCCGCCTACCGACGAGGCAGGTTTCAACATTCCAGATTTTAAGGCGTTTGGCGCCGCTGGAGCGGCCTCCTTCTCAATTTCACCAAACATATCGGCCGGTTCTGCAGGAAGGCCTGCCTGACCGGTAGGCAGATTTGCCGGCGCCGCTGGCATTTTGTTCTCTTTATCTTCGAACATAAATTTTAAATGTTTAAAAATTTTAGCTACTAAAAAAATCAGAATTAACTAATCCAAGTATACCGAATTTGCATACATTCGTCAAAGAAACGACATTAATATTTTAAACAAATAAGCAAATGTTTTTGAAATAATTGATGCCAAAGTAAACCCTGAAAAGCTAACGGTTAAATCATCCAACGACGGAGTTAGCTGGAGATTGGATCCGTTCATAAGAGAAGCGTCGAATTGCAAATATTTATCCCCGGCTCTGAGGCAGGGAGGAGCCGCGCCGCCATTCGCCGCCGCGCACCAAATGCTGGCGCCTGTCATTGATGAATTGTTGGCAGATTTTACCAACACGCTAATGCCCTGCCCGGTGGTAAGAGTCGAAGTCCAGGAAATCGGTCCCCAGGCCGTGACTGACGGACCGACATTAATCGGGCCAGAGGTATAACGACCGACCGAAAGATAGTTATTTATAATAGGAACGGCCGTGGCGGCATTGAGGAGCGGACCATTGACCAAAGTCGTCGCACCTAGAGTAAGCGTTGCCTTATACCATAAGTAACGACCCGAACCGGAACAAGAAGAAATATCAACCCGGGGAGAATACCCGTCGTACGCGATTGACTGGTCGCAATTTCCCGCGCCGCTAAAGGTCGGAACGATTGTATTGCTGGCGCTGCTTATCACCCGCACTCTGATCGAGCCTTGATTGACTCCGGCGGTACTGCCTTTGTTGATGGAAAAGGAACTCCACACTGTATTGGCGATACCGCTATCAAAATAAGACGTGTACGCGCCGGCGCCGGCTAGTTTTGGGGTAAGCAATTGGATACGGTTATTGTCGGCGTCAGCAACATAAAGTACACCGGCGGGATCAAGGGCGACAGCTGTGGGCAGGTTGAATTGGCCAAGCAACGAACCGCTAACGCCGAATTGTGAAATATACGAACCGGAGGGATCAAAATACACGATATTGGGATTTTTACCACCCGCCACATAAATATTGCCGGCGGAATCAAGAGCGACGCCCATAGGACCCTGGAGATAACCCGAGCCAATGTCCGCTAGCCATCTTCCTGAAGAGTTAAACTTCTGAACGCGGCTATTTTTATAATCCACCACGTAGAGATTGTCGGCGGAGTCGATGACCATCCCCATCGGGCCTAGAAACTGTCCGACTCCTGTGCCATACGAGCCGAATTGCGAAATATACGCGCCTCTGTAATTAAACTTATGAATACGGTTATTGCCGACTTCAGACACATAGATATTGCCGACGGAGTCAATGGCGATACCGCGAGGGTCCACGATATCATAATCGCCATTTCCAGACGCGCCCGTACCGATTTGAAAAAGATACGTGCCAGCAGAATCGAACACCTCAACGCGGTTGTTGTTACTGTCCGCCACGTAAATATTACCGGCGGAGTCAAGGACGATACCGGTAGGAATACTTAGCTGACCAGGACCTGTGCCGGACGAACCGAATTTTAAAATAGGATTGCCGGAAGGATCAAACTTCACCACGCGGCCGTTGCCGGAATCTTCCACATAAATATTTCCGGCGGAGTCAGAAATAATGCCTTGGGGGGAATAAAATGGAACATTGCCGTCCGTCACCCAGGCGCTTGAGGCTGTATAAACACTTCCAAGTCTGACACTCGCCGCCGCGCCGGCGCCATTAACTTGCGTCAGACTCTTAGCGCTACCAGAACTGTTGAACCCGCCGGTCGGGAACGCGACGCTAGGCGTGGTAATAGAGTCATCGGTTTGTACCAAAGACGGCGAAGGTTTAAAAACCAAAACCACGCTCGCCGCCGCGCCCGTCCCTACTACCTGAGTATTGCCATTGAGATTATTCCCCGTTAATTTAAACCCTGAATTCGAATTGCTATCATCGGTGACAGTCCAACTAAGCCCGGTCTTCCCCTCACATGGACCGCCGGAAACTGCCCACCTGCAAGTAGAATTATTACAATATTTGAGCCCATCGAGACCGCCCGAGGTACACGCCACGTTGCTTCCGTCACAATCCTCCGTTCCATTTACAATACCATCGCCGCACCAGATAGTTTTCGGAACGGTGGTTAAGCTCGTACAAGTCGAGTTGCAATACTGGCATGAGTTGTCATAGATCGGCGTACAGGCTGTGCCATTCTGCGCGCCCTGATCACAAACCTCCCCGAAAGCAGTCGATGTCACATTATCGCCGCAGTATAGACCAGTCTTGGTTGCCTTTTGGCAAGTCGCGGCAACACAATAGGTGCAGTTGTTTGCCGGCGCCGATGATTTGTAGGCGGCCGTACAATCGGTCGGATCGTTCCTCGGAGCCCCAGAATCGCAAGTTTCACCATACTCCACGGCACCGTTTCCACAGGCACTGAGGCTCCTGCAAGTGACAGTTGCCGGCGCGCCCCAGCGACAAGGATTTGCCGACGTTTTTTTGCCACAAGTTGTGACAGTTGCATTACCGGTAGCAGTACAGGTAGTCTTGTCATATTTTACAACTACGGACGGATCCGGATTCGCGTCACAGTGTTCGCCAACCTCAACGATACCGTTTCCACAAGTAGATGGGTTGCTGGAAAAAACGGTCGCGCCGTCGCAAATGCCGTAGGAATTGTTCCAGGCATAAATCCCTGGGAAAAGACTGATGTCGCTAAAATTAAAACCATTTACAAAATTATTTAGATTAGAAACAACGATCCCCGGATCTTCAAAATGAGAAAATACCCTATACCCGGTGGAGGTGCTGTAAGCATACCGATACGCCGATGATGATGGCGAACAAGCAAAACTATACCGAGCGTTCGCTGTGCTCCAGCCGGTCGTCGCATCATGGAGGAGACAGGTGTCGTGAGGGCAGTCGCTATCAAAGGTACAGACCGTCGACGGATCGAAGGTACAGGTGCCGCGCTTGCCCAGTTTATTGACCGGATCAATCGGTAGGGCTGCTCCGACCGCTGAACCCAATGCCGACCAAGATGGCCAGGTGCTTATTGTCTGCCCGGGAATGTAGGTACCCGCAGTCAAATTTGGATAACTACCGCTCTGCAATCGATATGACTGCAACAAAACATCAATTGATTTCAAATCGGTAATACGCTGATAATCGCGTTGAAGTTTCGAGATCTGCGCCGAACAAACCGGAGCGTTCGCTGGACAATCAAGATCGTTGCTACATTTATCACGATACAACGGGGAAGTGATGTTGGGGCCGCAGTAGCCGGAGTTATTGGTTAGGTTGGTATTAAAATGCAAATTTTTTATTAAATCTTCGAAGACGTGTTTGGTGTCGGCAGAGGCGGTAGTATCAACGCTGAACAAGTAAATGACGTCGTACAAATTATTCTCACGTGGGTTAGCCGGATTCGGTGAATAATTTAGTCCGCCGACATAAATATTATTACCGTCAGTCACGGCGCGATAGCCGGCGATGTTGGTCGACTGGACAGTGCCGCCGAAACCCATACCGCCCGTGCTTCTGCCGGCGCCGTACCATTCCATCGGAGATAAATGTTTCGGATTGCGGAAAATTTGAATGCCGATTGCATCCGAATTTTTGTCGTTGGTAAATAGGAAACGCTTCACCGGCGAATTTACAAAACAAGAAAGCGAATGAAGACCTAACTTAACACCGTCCACCAAATTACCAACAACACTGGAGTCCAAACTAATCCTCGTCTGGTACTGACCAGCCGGCACCGTGTAAACACCCGCGTGATTACCCCAAGCTCCCTTCCCATCCGTGATCCCGCCTATGGTTTGATTAACCAACGCGCCGCCCGGCGCGCCGATCGATACCTGCATTTTTTCCGTCCCGGCCCAGCCTCTGTGCGCCAGCTCCCACCCAAAGGTAGTACCGGGTACAGTCGCAAAATCCTGATACACAGAATTAGCATCAAGTTCAATAAGTTGATTTCCACTGTCCGCGTTAATAGTATTTCCAGCTCCATCACTAGTCCCATTGGACAAAAACTTAATCTTATTGTTGATTGAATTGGTTTGCCAGGAAGTGCTGGCGGCATTGACTCCGCCGTTGACACTAATCACTGGAACCTCAAAACTGCCGTTAACCAGAGTGATGGTCTGCGCGCAATCCGCATCCTTGTCACAAACGTCTCCGGTCACTTCGCAAGAACCATGCGCGATCTTCAAACTCGAAGAACTCGCCTGTACCACCGGATGCAAATATGGCCAATCATCGGCGGTCGTGAGATTACTGCCATTATCCGCGCAATAGTAGGTACTGAAATTGAAATACCCATCCCCCACCCCGGCATCACTTGCCGGAATAGCGCTGCCGTCAAAATTAATTCTTCCAACGTTATCGAAACCGTCAATATTACCCTTGGAATCAGAATAAGGGAAAATTTGTTTTGGTCCCAAACTTTTTTTAATCGGCCATGGATGCTGACAGAGAAGAACCGTCAGTCGCGCGCTGGCGGAGGCAACCGTGCCGGTCGTAGCGGTAATCGTATTGGTTGAGATGTTTACCAAAGCGCTGACGTCCAGTTCGCCGTTTTGATTCTTCGCGGTGACCGCCACACTAGACTGAGATGACGCCGGCAGAATAACATACGGATTACTAGTTGGTTTCCAGTCATAGTCCCAATCATAGACTCCCGGAAGCGGCTGAATCGGGCCATTGCTTGAAATTGCCGCCGCCATCAAAGAGACCCTCTCCCCGACGCTCGAGAAGTACCACGAACTCGGCGTCATCGTCGCGCCGGTTATCTCGCACAAGGTAGAGCCGGTATTAAATTGATAAGAGAAATATTTATTACCAGTGTTTCTGCCAATACTCACCCCGGCGGTATTTTTGATGGCATCCGTCAAAATTATGGTGTAAGGAGTGTTCGGCGAGAGCGGCTTTGTTATACTAACGCGAACGCGCGAAGTGCTGGCGCCGGTTTTGTCAACCGTTACCTCGCCGCTATCCGACCCGACGCACCAATGATCCGGAGCAGGCGGTGAAGCCGCTTCTGCTTCATAGCCAAACAGCCAGACAAAAAATTTCTTGATCGGCTGAAGTAATCTGGCAAACCAAGTTTCAGCATGAATTTCGGTATTACTACTCAAAAATAAGGCAGTGACATTACTCTCACCGGTCGCGCAACTGCCAACTTCGCCACGCGCGATATAGATCGAGGAAGTGGTAAGGGGTGCCTGATTAATCACGCCGTTGAAATCAACCTGGATGGCGGTATTGAGACAGACATCCGGCCCTAGCGGAGTCTTGCTGGCGATCGTCGGTTTGGCATAACAACAGCTGTCAGCGCCCACTCCGAAATTATCCCCATACGCCGCGCAATCAGAATCCTTTTCATAGCCGCAGGGAATGGTAAACTTGCCGGAGCCGGAGAAGCTGGTGGCGCCAAACTGAGTAACCGCGCCGATAACGCTTACCTGCGCCGGAGGCGTGCCGGTACCGGTGCCGACGCCAACACCAATCGCTAGCGCCCATGGATCGAGAAGAGCGCTATGAGTGATAATAAGATTTGATTCACAGGAGGTTTCTTCGCCTTTCCCCGCAACGCCGTCTCCGCAGACTGATGTTGAAGTGCTATAAGAGAGAGACGAGCCGAGAAACTGGCCGTTCTTATCACAGCCTTCGGTGTTCGGGGCGCATTTTCTATAAGGCACGGTACTGGTATTGTATAAACAAAAATCGTTGCAAAATGCCGCGTGAGTGAAAGGGGTCACACTACCCAGATCACAATTAACGTCTTCATCAGGACTTTGGACACCATCGCCGCAGCGGCTAACCGCATTAGTACAAGCTAGATTGTAATCCGTAAGCGCGAACCCGCCCGTATCTACTTTATGATCGAAGCACCATTTACTGGAAAGCTTCGTGCCGAGATGCGTACAAATCGATGAACAGCTCAACGAGGAGGTGCTGACATTCACATTGGCGGCAATACCAAGATCACAGTCTTCACCAATTCCAACTAATCCATTGCCGCAAACCGACGCGCTGGAACTTGCGGAATTAAAAACCGGTGAAGAGCCAGGATTACGAGTGGTGGTTGGTGGTCCTGAAAAACGACAATCAAGCCCGCAACCGGCGCCTAAGTTCGGTCCGTCGCAGTCTTCTCCAGCCTCAATCTTGCCGTTGCCGCAAATACCAGTGAGGTTGGTTGTGACACTCGATGGGATAGAGCTCCCCCGAAGAATACAACCGGTTGTACAAGCCGGGTTGTAACCTCTGGTGGAAAAGCTCTCGATGGTTGCCACGCTGGTACTGCTTGATGACCAAACCCAATTTAATTTCCAGGGATTTAACTTTTGGCCGTTGACACTGCAGGAATCCGGCGCTGAAAATGGCTGGGCGCCAAATACCGCGCGGTCGGTAATGTTGAGAGCTGTGAAGTTTGCCGGATCTACCGCCACCCGAGAGACGGCGCAGGTATTCTTCTTGGTATGAAAACGCCAGGTAAATTGATCGTTGAATGGCTTGCCGAATGAGGCCGGATCAGTCGAAGAAGACCGTACCCAAATATTGTTCAGCGATGTCGTGGGAGTAGTGCTGGCATTGGAAACAGTTACTTCATAAATGGTATCGGCGGCAAGGAGATCGGGGCCAATACCCATATTCGCGATATTGATAATGTTCGGCATTACACCAAGCGCCGGTGGAGCGGCCGCAAAACTAACTAACTGTTTGCTGAGACAATTTTCATCCAAACATTTCCAAAGTTGTATCGTGCCCGGGCTAAACGGCACAAGATTTCTAGTTGATAGGGCCAGATTAAACCTCACTCCCACCTCAGCGTTGTTGCAGGCTTCAAAACATTTTGGCCACCAATCGATAACCTTCGGATCGCTAAGATTAATCGTGAGTGGGCTGATGCCGGTTTTGGTAATGGTGCTAGTCGTCGCCTGCGCCTGGATCAGAACGCTATTGTCAGTTAGGCCGATGCCAACGGTGTTGGCAAGGGAGGAAACCTTTACCTCCCGGCCGGTTTTGACGCCGAAAATATCGGCATAAGCAGTGGAACGCGAGGACCATTCCCAATCAAAACCACTGGTATCAAGCATGATACATTTTTGCGTGCTGAGTCCGAGACCGCGATAAATCACGGGCGCGCGATTGCTGATGTCTACCTGACTCTGCATCGGTGATTCAAGCAGGCTGGTCAGGAAATTATAAGGGGTAACGACCACTGAACGCAATTGACAATCCTGTCCGCCACCCTGGAAAGCGAAACAATAAGCAGTGCCGTCCCCGCATGGCTTCGACGGGACGAGTGTCAATATAGGATCAGTCGGGTCAGCTTTGACGGACGCGATAGTAGAACTTAACGACACCTGATAAATACCATCCTTCAGCCAAGGTGACGTCGCCTTCAGTTGTAAATAATCATGATTATTGGTGGCGGTCTGCAAACTATAACTTGCGGCCGTGAGCACGACTGGCTGAGGATTTCTGCAAATATTAACAGGCGTGGTTGTTGAAATACTGTCACAGCTATTAACTTTGACTGAAGAGGATTTGACCGTATCATGATCGAGCGAAGAGCTAAATTCAATCGTGACCAAGGCTGAATTACAAACATTATGACTGTCATCAGCCGGGTTATTGTCCCATTGCACGCTGGGCGACGGACTTGGTAAGAGCGGATTGACGATGCGCTCAGTGGTGCCATCACAGCGTTCGACGACGGCCGGCGGTTGAGGAATGCCTTTCGTTGAGAACCGCCACAAATAGCCGCTGAATCGCGTCGTGTCAGCGCAGACCCCAGTCCCGAGAATACATGAGCCTTTATCGCCGCCGGACGAACAACACTGATAACCGCCGGCGCAAGTGTTGCCGGCGACCGTGCAGTCAGCGACATTAAAGTTGACCGGATTGCTCATTTTGGAATCCGTGGTTCGAAAAACCGAGACCTGACCGGTAATCGTGGCCGAATTAGGAGTTACAATAAGATGATTATTCGTCGACAGACCGTCAACCACCGCCAGCGAACGACCCACCATCGAACCCGGGTCAGTGGCATTTATACCCCAAAAATAAGGTGAACTGCTGCCAACCGCAAAATTTTCTCCGTAGATATCAACTTTTTGACCGATCGAAAGAGGAATCGGTCCGCCACCCGGAGAAATACTGCAGATGCCCGGCGAAGGCGAGCCACTGGCGCCGGTAAAAACCTGATTGGTATCATAAAGACTGGTTTTGGTGTCCACGGTTTTTACTTTTATCACATAAACCTGGCCGGATTGCGTAGCGTCCGGCGCCTTGACGATAACTTGAGAATCGCTCCAAAGATTGGCCTGACAAACGCTGGGAAAACTAAGATTACCGACCAGAGGGAAAGGGGCAACGTCGCTTGGCGACTTGTAAAAAAGAACCGTACCCTGACTCGACCCGAAATTTTTTCCGCTGATTGTAATATATTGTCCGGCTGGACCGGAATTTGGCGCTACCGAACTGATGGTGGGGTATGTGCCTCCATTGACCGGATTTACAGTATATTCAACTTTATTACTCTCAAAACCATTTTTACTTACATGGACACTAAGATGACCCGCGAGTATTCCGGGCGTGGCCACGGAAATGAGTGAGTCGGTCCAACCTACCAGACCACTGCCGCTGGTCAACACGAGCGCCTTTTGTGCATCGAAAAATACGCCATCTGAAGCCAGACTGATCAAACCAAAATTTTTCCCGTCTACGGAAACCAAATCACCGGGCGCGCCATTATCAGGAATCAACATGCAAATGCCGGGACGAGTCGTCGTGGTAATTTGAAAGTTCGCGAGGCCATGCGCGCTGGTCAGGTCGGTTTCCACCGCTAATGTGCCGCTACCATTATCTCGTGGCGCGGTAACAACTTTTATTGGAGTGGATACTGCCGTGCCGGTCGGCGCCTGAATGATAATTTGATTGTTGTTCCAATAGGAAAAGGCGCCACAGCTTAGCGGCGGAAAGGCCTCGACCCAGTCGCTGCTACTGACCGACGGAGCGGAATTTTTACCAAAATATACGTGGCCGGAAGTCGTGCCGAAATATTGTCCAAAAATGGAAACAAAAGTGCCGGGTGCCCCGCTAGGCGGAGAAAAACTCTGAATTGTCGTCTTGGTCAGACAAATACCACCGGAACAAATACCGCCCGCGCATTGGCTATTTGCGGTACAGGTGCCGCCAGCGCAGGTTCCACAAGTAGCGCCGCCACAGTTAACTCCAGTTTCATCAGAATCTTTCACGCTATTGAAACAGTGTTGCGGCCGGAGAGTATAGAGACCGGTATCCGTGCCGCTCTGGCCGGAGTAATCAATACCGGTTGCGGTTACATTGTAATCATTGGGATTAATGAGGGCAGTATTCCATGAAATCACGACGTTGCCGGTCTTCTGACACGTCGGCGAAGTGACGCTGCCGATAACCCAAGGCTGACCACCCGCGGGATTTGCAACTGTAAGTGAAACATTTTGGACACCATTGTCATCGGAATATGTAATCTTGAACGGCTGAGTAATACCAATCTCAAGAGCGCTATTTTTAGGCGGAGCGAAAATAGAAATGGTCGGCGGAGTTCGATCAACCGCTTCGCCGCTCGTGAAATCCACAGTACCGCAACCAGCTCCCCTCAAACAGTTTAAAACCAAATTCGAATCGCTAACCGCTTTTATATTAGATGATCCCGTGAATACCACCGAGTAATCGAAATTGCTTTTCAAACAGTCATTCCTAAGGCTAGGACTACAAGAACCTTCAGGGACAAACAGCACAGTAGACTGATTGGCTCCATATTGCCAGGTGCCAGTGACAGTCGCGCCGCTGACTTTCTCATTTAATACAATGTTGCCGAAAATAGTGGCAAGCGTCACATTCTGATTGAAAACAATTGCTGGACTGACATTGCGAACACAATATTGCCCGGACGGCGGCAAGGCCTGAACGTAAAATTCATTGAAGCCGTAACCGCCACCGCCACCTCCACCACCGCCGCCTCCGGCTCCCACGCCGGATCCGGTCGCTTCGACAAGTTTGCTAATGACAAAGCTGGTAATGGCATAAGATGAAAGAATGATCGTGAGACCGATCACGCCGTTGATAAGAATTTTCTTGCCCTGACTGATTTTTTGGTCATCACCGCCCGCAGTCATAAAAACAAACCCGCCATAAATCACAAGTACAAGTGCTATAATCCCAAGGAGTCCTAGCGCCACCCGAATAATCCGCGCGATAACTACTCTAATATCAGTAGAGGCGAGTCCAATATTTTGCTGAACCTGCGAAGTCAAACCAAGATTTTCCGGAGTGACGGCCTGCGCCTGAACGGCCGGGGCAGTGAACACAAATAATGTCCCTGCTAATAGTATGGGGATGATAATCGATTTTAAAATTTTTAAAACTCTCCTACGCACACTGTTACAGATTTAAACTATTAAAACAACCTTGGCTGTTGGTAGACGTCGCCGCGCCATTACAGCAAAAAGGATTCACCGCATCGACCGCGCAACAGTTGGTTGGACTGGCTGACGGATCACAAACCACGGACGAATTTGAAATCGGAGCGAGACCATTGGGACCTTTGCCGGGGTAAAGACAATTAAAATGAATATCCTCCACTCTTGAATCAACGATGGGGTAATAATAAATACGAGTGTCGCTCGAAGAGAATGGACAATGACTCATGACGACATTTGTGGTGCCATCAAGATTTCCACTGACTCTCGGACTGCGGCACGGCGGATCGATAGTGGTAGTGCTGATGCCGATGCCAATATTATAGATGGACTCGATCAGCATGCGTTTGCTAAATACCATACTCCATTCATCCGAAGGAGCGACAAAAGTCGCATCCGGGCCGGGCGTAGTTTTGTTTATGAATGGCGGAGTGAGATCCAGCTGATTTGAAAGGGTAAAACTCCAGAAATAATTATCGGGGCGCTCCTGATTCGGAAATACCGCTCCCGTACTAGTCACAACCTCAACCTTGCCATTATTATTGCCGTCGAGCGCGTTGCCGGAAGCGTCCATCACGCCGGATAAAGGCATAGCCTCAAATGAAGTGCCGCTAAATGTCTTCCCCGCCCGAAGCAATAGCTCATAACCATCGCTCGAACCGACAACGGGCATGCAGTAAACATTTCCGCCGCAAGCATTTTTCCCGCAAAGGATCGATGGAGAAAATTCCAGCGTCTGGTAATTATTTACGAGGCGAAAGGCACCCTCCGGAATTGGGCTATTGCTTACTTTTTGGAAAACCGCGTTACCCTTTAAAATATAGGCATTCGAATCAACGCCCGTACCGGCTGCGAACGCGCCTTGCAAGGTCGAAGGATCCATGGCTTTATCAAAAGTAATTTGAATGGCGGTATTTCTTGCTTCAGTGGAATTCCTCCCAGGGAAAACGTCCCTCACGTGGGGCGGAGTGACATCGAGCTTGGTGTCGGTGATAAAATTCCAAGTGTAGAAATCACGACCGGTCGGAAAGCCCGCGAAAACAGATGGGTTGTTATTGGCCGGATCGTCGGTTAGCACGCCTTTGCCGATGCGAACAGTATAAGAAATTTTGACGGTATCAGAACCAAGATAATCAAAAGGGCGAATAACTACAGTATAAACTTTACCATTTTCATAACTTGCGATCACACTTGCGCCGCGAATCAGAGCGCCCGTGTCACTCTGTTTGATATCAACATGATCGGTGCTGGTGGCGAGCTGATCACAGTCGGTCTCCCAGTTAAAGGTCGAGAGTCCGACATTTTGACAATCGCCATAGATACCGTCACGATTACTATCGATAATAAAGCTGGACGAGGTGACAGCCGGCCGAAAGGTGATGATAATTTTGGTGTTGCGCGGCACGTCCTTCTGATCCCTAGCCGGATAGTGATCTCTAATCACCGTGCCAAGACTGCCGCTGCCATAAAAATTCATTTCACCGGTTGACACTCCCACCCCCGCTCCACCCGACTCGCCCTGACCATAACCAAGCATCCGCATAATAAATGACGTGATCCCATAGGCGGAAAGAATAATCGCGAGGCCAATCACGCCATTGATCATCAAGCCTTTCGCGGAAGCGATTTTTTGTTCATTACCGCCCGAAGTCATCCACTGAAATCCGGCGTACAGCACGATCACAAGAAATATTATACCGAGGAAGCCAAGCGCGACTCTGATAATCTGCGCGATAATCACTCGTATGTCGGTGGAAGCGAGACCGATATTTTGTTGGACTTCAGAAGTGAGCCCGAGACTGACCGGCGTCGCCGGAGTTTGGGCTAGCGCCACCCGGACCAACCCGAAAGAAAACAGCCCAAAAATAAAAATCGCCATTAACAAAAACATTGGCCTAATGGCGGCTTTTATTTTACGACTTTCTTTTGTACCTAGTATCCATTGAAGCATGGGACAATGGAAAAAATAAATCCTCCGTCGCGATTTTGATCAATGCCAAAATCGGGAAACTTTTATCGGAATTTCTTCTTCATCATTTCTTCTGGCAAGCGGCCAATTTTTTTGAGATAATCCAATTTATTCGCTACAGCGAGACGATGCAGGGCGCTTTTACGTCGCATATTTTTACTTTTTTGACCAACGTAAAATTGCGTTTTTTTGACTTGCAACACTTTTCCTGATTGCTGCCAAATCTTTTTTACTCGCCTCATGTAGGCCTCAAACGATTCATTTTTCTTCCGTTTAATACCGGACACAGTTATACACCTCCTTCAAAAATTAAAAATTATACCTTGTATTGATTATAATCAATTGCGGACGAAATGTCAAAGTCATTATTTCTCGGCGCTAACTTTGCCCAATTTCTTCCTCAAGGTCGACTCGAGTTTCTTCTGATCGATGATCTCTTGCACGCCGGATTCCATATCGCGAATGATCAGCGTCTGATCCTGCACTTCCTTCTGACCGAGAATCACGACATAAGGAACCTTTAAATTATTTGCAAGTTCAAGCTGAGCTTTCAGGGAATTTTTGAAGAAATTAAACGCCAACTGGAGACCGGTGCCGCGCATCTCGTTGATCAACCGAAGGGCAAGGCGTTTGGCCTCATCCCCGAGCTGAGCAAAGAACACATCGTATTTAATATCCTTGACCATGATTTTATTTTGTTCGGCCTGACGGCGTAGAGCGTTCACAGCCCGCTCGAGGCCAAGAGCGACTCCACAAGCCGGAGTAGGTTTGCCACCAAGCTCCTCGACGAGCAGGTCATAACGACCGCCGCCGCCGAGCGCCGCTTGCGCCGGAATAGAAGCCGCCGAATTTTGTTCGCCTTCCTTCCCTGTAGGGGCTCCTTCGGCGCTCTCTTCGAAAGCCGGATAAATTTCGAAAACAGTATGGGTATAATAATCCAATCCGCGCACCAGGCTCGGAGTCGGAACGTACGGAATATTTAATTCATCAAGATATTCAAGAACTTTCATGAAATAATCCTTGGATTCCTCCTCCAGCCAATCCAAAATTTGCGGAGCGCCTTCTTTTACTTTCTGACAACTCTCCTCCTTGCAGTCCAAAAGACGCAGAGGATTTTTGGCAATGCGGTTGCGGCAGTCCTCGCAGAGATAACTGCGCTTGTTGCGGTAGTAGCTGACGAGTTCATTTACATAGCGCTCGCGCTCTTCGGGCGTGCCGATACTATTTATATGGATGACGACCGGCAAGCCGATATCTTTATAAAAACTATAAGCGATTAAAATAATTTCAGCGTCGGCAGCCGGATCCTTGATGCCGATCGTTTCAAAACCAGCCTGAAAAAACTCCCGATAACGGCCGCTCTGTGGACGATCATGCCTGAACATTGGACCCCAGTACCAAAGCTTAACCGGTTGCTGGTGGTTCCACATGCCATTTGAAATATAAGCGCGGGCAATAGAAGCGGTCGCTTCGGGACGAAGACAGACCTTGGTGCCATCGCGATCTTCAAAAGTATACATTTCTTTGTCGACTACATCAGTCCCCTTGCCAATGGAACGAATAAACAATCCCGCTTCCTCGAGTATCGGAGTCTCAATCTTGCCGAACTGATAAAAGTCCGCCAGATGTTCGGAGGTGCGATAAAAAGTCCGCCAATATTTGTCTTCGCGCGGCAAGATATCGTGCATCCCGCGCAGAACGCTGTAGGCTTTCTTGGTACTCTTGGTATCCGAGGCGGCAACTTTCCCGCCCGCTTTCGGCGCGCTGGGTTTGGCGGGCTTTTTCGCTTTGGCTTTCGCGAAAGATTTTTTATTCATCATATTCGAAATAAGTGAGAGAATTAAATTAAATGTTTTTAATTTAATTCCGAGCGAATGAGAATATATGTGGCGAAGCCCATATAAAGTCAACGGTTAATTATTTACATTTCCAAATTCCGGCGCGCTAAATTTCTCGATGCGCGTAAACGGCCAACCGCGAAAAAATGCCCGTCCGACGATAAGATCTTTTTTTATTGAACCGAAGCGGCGGGAATCAAAACTGTTGGGACGATTATCACCCAGCACAAAATAATCATCCGAACCGAGCGTGACAATCTGATTATCGCCGGCAGTCTGGAGATCTTTCGACAGATATGATTCATTCAAAACTACTCCTTCCGGATTACTGATGCTATAAATCGTGACGTGACCGTCTGCCACCTTGATCCTTTCACCCGGAAGACCAATTATTCTTTTCAGAAAATATTCCTGGATGTTGTTCGGATATTTGAAAACGATTACTTCGCCGCGTTGGGGCACTCGCAAACGGTAAGACAGTTCATCGACGATCAGATACTCATGGTCCAAAAAGTTCGGCTCCATCGACGCGCCTTTGACATAGAACGGTTTGAACAAAAAATATCGTATGAGCGCGATCGTGACACCTGCGAGGACGATAACTTTGATAAGCTCAAACAAAAATGATGCCGCGATTCGGAGGCGTGAAGGAGGCGAAACCGGCGCGTTGAAGTCGAATTGTTCGTCAGACATAAGCAAATTTAATAAAAAAGTCCCTTATGAAACCCTATATTACTCCATTTTTTAGCTCTTGGCAATACCTGAAAATGATAAATAATAAAGGAGCGGACGGTGCCGCTCCCTTTTGATCGTCTAGCGCTAGCCAGGCGATACCACGCGCGAAAGAGCAAGACAGAACACGCGCAGTTCCTTCAGATCTTCCTCGGGCATGCGATACGTGTTCCTCAGCTTCTGAACGATGAGCTTGGTCCTCGCCTCCAACCCGGAAACCGTCGTCGGAGCAACCAACTGACGCGTCGCGTCCCCGAAAGTCCTGGAGAGGATGTCGAGACGGACATGATCAAACTTTTGGCCGAGGCTCACCCACGAATCAATTTCCTTCGCCACTTCCAACATCCCATGCCGGCTGACCGGCGGGACATTGAGATCATTTGCAAGATCTTCAAGCTCCATAGCCGCGAGCGAGGCGAGTGAAGCGACTTCAAACAACGAATTTTGGACAAAACTCATGGTCCTGCCTCCAGTTGTTTATACCGGACAGAACCCTACCATACTTTGACAAAACCTGCAAGATGTGGCATAATAAAGGGGCTTGTTCACCAGCAGACGTCCATTAGCCAGGCGCTTTTCTGCGATGTTAAGTGCGCAAGCACACCATGCGTGAGCATGGATGTGGCCGGAGAGCCGTCGTCGTGACCAACCATCACGCCGGCGGCCTTATCATTTTTAGACCCTTTCTCCCGCGAACGGGATCACGTCGATGCGGGAAAGAACGCACAATCCCTCGATATGGGGAGTCCGAGGGAAGAAGTTAAACAGTTTCCAATCAACCGGTCGATACTTGACCGACAAAAAAGAAATATCACGCGCGTGCGTATCAAGACCGCAAGAAAGATAAATAATTTTCCGCGGTTGTTTTTTTAATAAGTGCTTAATCATGTCCGTGTGCAGTCCGGCGCGCGGCGGATCGAGAATCACCGTATCATCCTCCGCAATTTCGGCGTTGGCATTTTCGGCCAAAACATTTTGGACAGTGACATTTTCGAACTTATTTAATCTGATATTTTCCTCCGCGAATTTTGAGGCTTCGTCGTTCTCCTCTATTAGGAGCGCTTCCTTATATTTCCCGTGCAGGGAGAGGCTGATCGCGCCAACGCCTGAATAATAATCAACCACTCGCCCACCATCGAGATGCTTGCCGATCGCCTTCAAGGCTTCTTCGAAAATCGACGGATTAATTTGAAAAAAACTCATCAGGCCGAACTTTAATTTCACGCCGTTCAATTTACATTCGAGCTCACTTTCACCGGACGAAAAAAGCAGCTCGGTAGCGACCGAAGCCGGTGAAAGTGGGTTGGAATAATAGATCTGTAACCCTTTCAAGCTCCCACTCCCCCCTGACCCCCTCTCAGGCAGAGGGGGATATTCGTTGTCCCCCTCTTTCCAAGAGGGGGCGAAGGGGAGTTGCCGATATTTGTTGCAAAAGTCTCTATCCTTTACAAACAAACCAGCTACCGCTTTGTCGCTGTCATCGCTCCTTACAATCAGACTTTTTAAGGCCGTTATCGGCACTTTCATCCTTCGGAGGTTATCCACAATTTGCTCACTTGCCTTTTGTATAATTTCCGTTCCAAGGGAGCAGCGTTCGATCGGACGAAGCCAGTGCGTGCCGCGATCGTGAAACGCCAACGATAGACCTCTCTCCGGCTCTCTCCTCTGCGGAGGCAGAGAGGGACGTTGAACCCTCGCCTCCGCAGAGGAGAGGGCAGGGAGAGGTAATTCGGCAAAATTGTATTCAAGTTTGTTACGATACCCGATTTCTTTTTTCGGCGCGACTATTTCTAAATTTAAATCTTTGAGACTGGCGAAACGGCTGTACGTTTCCTCGGCAATAATTTTTTTCCATTCGTTTTCCTTGGCGTAGCTCATCGTCTGCCACGGCGAGCAGGATAAATAGTGTTCATCGAGCGTGGCAACACGATCTGGAGACGGCGACAACACCTTCTCCACCACGCCTTCGATAAAATTCTTTTTTTTCTTGATAACTTTTATTTCTACTTCCTCGCCCGGCAAACCGCCCCAAACAAAAACCACTTTGCCCTCGGTTCGGCTAAGTCCCTGTCCGCCAAAAACTAATTTTTCAATTTTGACTTGCATAGACAAATATTATATCTATGCTAATCAACTTTCCCGCGCAACTTTTTTACCGCTTTTTTTACTTGTTTGATGTGCTTTTCAGTTGGTAAATGTTCCGGCATCGTACCACCTATTTTTTTGATTGTATCCCGTACATGCTCGCCCACCACACGATGTGTTTCAGTAGCTCTTGTCTCATCACCAACTCTATCGAGCTTCAACTTTTCATCCGTCTGTGTAATCCGAAATAAATTGGCGGCTAACTCGGTCGCCCCCGCCCTATCCAACAGTTCTCCCTTACGAACATTTTTATGCGCCTCTAAATCCGTTATCCCCATGCCATATAAACCAACATACCCGGCGTTATTGAACTTTCCAAAATTACTAACGCCTGAGGCTCTGGCAGTTTTAAATAATCGTTTATTTTGCGACGAAACCTCCCCCCGAATAAATAGCCTCTTTTCCGCAGATTCCAATTGTTTATCAATTTCTTGATATCTGGTTTGAATGGCAAAATATGTTTGCGCTAGAGCTATTTCTTGTTTTCGGGGATCACCATTTTGAGCGATTAGATAACAGGCGTAGCGCGAAAGCTGAAAATCATCAATTTTTCGTTCTGCTTGCTTAGGCGTATTTTTAGCCAAAATTATCATTTTGGCGGCGCCGACAAAATGATCCTCGTTTTCTTGGCCACTTAAAAGACAGGCGGCTTTGGCACGCTCGATAACGCCCATAAATTTACGCCATTCAATGTAACCCAAAAGTGGCATCAATTCGCGCGCTTCCCAATATTCCACGCCTTCCGGCGTAACTTTTTTTATACCTTCAAAATTCTTTGCCGGACCAGCCGACATGATTTCCTGCATCATAAAAATTAATACAAATAAACGCTTGCCCTATTGTACTACAACACGTTAAAAACTAATTTTCGATTTTTACATGCGTGCTAAATAAAAACTAGCATAGAAAAATTTTACCTTTCTGAATATGCCCTTATTACGGATCGGGCATGCATCCGTTTTAAAAAATCATCGTATATATCTTCATAATACTTACTACGTAAGAGACCTGAAGTTATCAAAATATTAAGACTCTTATAAACTCCCGACGGCAAACTGCTGACATACTTATACTTATTAAAGCGCGGTTCATAATAATGCTCGATAAGATCTTCGATCGCTAACACGAAACTCCCGAAGTGATCCTTATTCCTTGTAATCAGCGCGCCTAACTGTTCTTTCGATAATTTAACATGCTCAAACCCCGGGTATTTATCGTCCAATGTGATATCAATTATTAAATAATCTGTGGCGTGTATTACAGCCTGTCGAATTTTACCAGCTGGATCTTGAATGTGTGTTAGCAAAAACCTCGCCCAAATTTCAAAATTTTCCTCACCGATAGCCCAAAGCGACCACTTTAAGGTGTTGATAAAATAGGCTTTGTGTTCAGCGTCTTTAATTTTCTCAAAGTTATTTAACTCCTCCAAAAACGAGCCAAAAGCCGCCCGCCCTGCCACCCTATTTGGAATATAAAAATCATTCCAAAATTTTGCCACTTCCTTTTGCGCAATTTTAACTTCAACCGGGTCGCCGATTTTAATGATGTTGATTAGATTTTGGATATGTACGTGCATAATTATCTTACAACCGCCGCCCCATGCGGAAGACCAAAATTTTTCGCCGCCAATCAGTAAACTATTCTTTATCTTCGTTAAATTTTATCGACTCGGTTTTGCCGCAATCTAAGCAAGAATAGTTTACCATTTGCTCGGTTTGTTCTTCCCGCTTCCCGTCTTTAACTTCTCGTGCGAAAGGGCCAGTTTTCTTTATATTTTCTGAATTACATTTTGGGCAGTTTTTCATATCCAAGATATTATATGGCTTGAATAAATGTTACGACAAGACCTCGAAAAGCGGAAATCAAATCTGATTCTTCCTTCTTCTCAAGTGGTCCCGTATAAGCAGAAATCTTACTCAAAATGATTTTGATCTGCTCACTGTTATTTTTATAGAACTTATCAAATTCGTTCCACAAAGCGTTGCATTCTTCTGTGCGGCCAACCGCATTGATAAACACTTCTTTTAACTCATCGGCCTCTTGAGGTCTAATATTCTTAAATGTTGAAATCAAGAAGAGTGTGATTATTTCGTAAAGAACATAGAAAGCAGGTTTGTCAAAAAGTTTTATTCTGTTCTTTATAATGCCCGTATTCGGATGAAATAGCATGTCAAAAACAGCTATTTCTGCTGTTGTTAAAGCGTTAAATAAAACTTCTTTTTCTGCGCTTCTATTATCAAAAAATCCCGCAGGGATATTATTTAAGCTCGCGGTAATTTCGTTCCATACAGGAACGGCGTTTTTATTAAAATATAAGGTGTCGCCTTTTAATATTGAAAATAGTCCCATGCTATTTTTTTGATGCTTGCTTAACGGTTCACAGGTTTCGTGAATAACCTCGTCGGAACCGTACTTTTTGACAACCTCGTGATATTCATCCTTCACGCGGTCAATTGATCGTGATTTATCAACTCCGTCAGGCAACATAGAATCGCCACTTGGAAACCAGCCACCTAGAAATTCGCACAAAAAATCACTTATTCCTTCACTAAATTTTCGTATCCGCAAACTTTCCCGAACCTTTATTGTATCCAACACGGATATATTTATACCGCTTGACGTATTAGTTTTACAAGAACCGTAAAATGAACTTTCCTTGTCCAGCCCGCATTTACTGCAAATTATTTTCTGTTGGAAATCGGTCATGATTATTTCGCTTTACTTTTTCCACAAAGTTTCACCTTTTGCTATATTTATTCTTTTATTCCAACAAGTCCCTGAAAACGCGCATAGGCAGTTGTTCTGTTGTCGGTTAGACTCCCAAATTCTATAGCCAATCTGCTCAAATCATCATTTTGACTTTGTGTTTTTGCTTGATTATCTTCCTGTTTTACAAAATTAAGTAATTTAGTAAGCCCGCCGTCATCAACCAAATTATCTGTACTACCTGTATAACGATTACCTTTCGGGTTTTCCAAAACGTATGCGTAAAACATGTGGGCGATTGAGGAATCGAACCTCAGACCTCGTCATTATCAGTGACGCGCTCTAACCATCTGAGCTAATCGCCCCCTAGTGGGTCTAGACCGACTTGAACGGTCGACCTTTCGCATGTCAAGCGAACGCTCTAACCAACTGAGCTATAGACCCATTAAATTTTTTAGCAACCACGCCTGTGCGGCTGTTAATCTTTTTTCAATTCTCGCATCGTAACAATACACTGCGCAAACTCCATGATAATCTTTCCAGGTTTTTTTCCCAATCGTTCGTTTATCCTTTTGTGATTTCCGAAATTGCGAAACTGGAATAGCAAGCGAATGCGACCAAAAAGAAACTTCTTTCTCCACAACTTGATCAGCCCGCAGATACAAGAAACACCTCAATCGTTCATCCGGTACCTGATAAATATCACGTAACAAATTAACAAATGATCTCAAAATTTTCCAATTCGAATTTCCTAACGCGACCGCTGATTGCATTTTAAAACCTTCCCCTAGGTACAACATGGCAAGCAATGCTTCTTTATGCTTTATGCCCAAAGGCAGACTGTCAAAATCGTTAGTTACTTGCTTTTCAACCTCTCGTCGCAATCGATCACCGCGCGCCCTATGGGAAGCCGATGCGAGCAAACGAATCCTCGCCATATGGTGACGCTTTCTGATCAATATTTTTTCCTGTGCCGTCGTAGAAAGTTTTAACCCTTTGAACCACCCACTTAGCGTTGAACGAATTACGCCAAGCTCTGTTTCTATCATTGGATAACTCCAGCCTTGCTTCCTCAAAATAATTGCCTTTTGTTTTAGCTGATCACGAATCTCTCCAGACAGCATATCTCGTACTTTAGATTTTAGTATGTATACTATACCATATCTAACGTACTGACACAAAATGGAATAACCATTTATGCTGAAAAGTATATCGAGAAATAAGCAGAAAGTCAAGGCGGAATAAACAGGCGGAATAAACAAAAACTCACCCGTTAAGGTGAGCTCCTGCGTTTTTGCCTGTCTCAACAATTATGCTGCGGCAGGTTTAACAATACAAAGTGACAAAAACCAGTCTATTTTGTACTGCATAGCTCCGAAGAGCGACGCAGTATCGACAGAAATTCACAGTCTTTCGACTGAGTATCTCCAGAAAGGAGGTGATCCATGAGCAGCTTCC